>CALCSH010000134.1 GCA_937893815.1 uncultured Anaerolineae bacterium
GCAGATCGGTGGGAGTCGGCGTGGGCGTGGGAACCTGCAGATCGATGGAGAGCTTGGTTTCGGCGTAGGTTCCCTGGGTGGAGAAAACACTCAGGCGCAACGATACTACCCCGGCATCCAGCTCGCTGACATCCCATGCGATTAAATCGTCTGGCCGGTCCACTGGCGTATCTTGCCGACGCAGCGTATCCCAATCCACCGGATCATAGCCGCGTCCCCACTCCAGGCGATAATAATCGAAATTACTGGTAGCATCGGCCATGCCGTAAATTACCAATGGATTTTCTTTGATGACATCGCCATTGTGAGGCGAGGTCAGTTCCAGGCGCGGACGCGAGTCACTAGAGGCGCAGGCTGTTTGCGGGGTGAAAAAGATCGGATCGTCAAAACCCATACCCCTGGCCCATTCGCGGCCCTGATCGGTTTCCTTGATCCACTTGACTCCCCATATATCGGCAACGTTGAGGCCGAGTTTATTTTCGGTAAAATCCGCACAAACTGGCGAGGCCAGTAAACCTGTCCAGGTGTCGATATTCGCTTTTTGCCATAAATCATAGCCTTTGGTGAGCGGCGGCTGCCCGGAGACAAAATATTCACTGCGTTGGCTGGGACACCACTGAGAAGGTTCGGTGCCGGAGACGCTGCAGATCACTTGGGTGATGATACCGGCGGGTTGCAAAAACGGTGTGGGGTTGCCACCAGTCAGTTGTTGCACCGCGGTTTGCATGAAGGAGTTCCAGATAGGAGCTGCGCCCGAAAGGCCGGTTGTGCCTTGCATGGGGGTATAGTCAGCGTTGCCCACCCAGGCGCCTACCACCACATCGGGGGTATAGCCCAACGTCCAGTTGTCACGGAAGTCATTGGTGGTACCGGTTTTGGCGGCCACCGGGAAAGGCAAATTGAGCAGCGAGTTGCTGCCAAACATGGGAGCGCGCGCCTGATTGTCGGAAATAATCGACGAGATCAGGAAAGCATGTTCGGCGCGCAGTACCTGATCACCTTGCGGAATTTCGTACTCGTAGACGATATTGCCAAGATGATCTTCGATACGGGTAATCGCCACCGTTGGAATGCGGCGCCCGCCATTGGCAAAGACAGCGTAAGCGCTGCTGAGTTCCAGCAGAGTCACATCCCCGCCGCCGAGGGTCAGGGCCAGGCCGTAATCATTGCGCGTCAGTGTGGTGATACCCAGACGCTCCGCCATGGCGACCATGCCGTCCTTCTCCGCCGTGGCCAGATTGTCGTAGACGCCCACAAAGTTGAGCGTTTTCACTGCGGGGATATTGAAGGAATTTGCCAACGCCATGCGCACGGTTACCGGGCCGTGATAGCGTCCATCGTAGTTGACCGGCACGTAAGGCGGGCTGGTGTCGTTGGGGTCGCCAGAAGGTGGAAACTCTGTGTTCACATCCCAGATCAGGGTAGCAGGAGTCCAGCCTTTTTCGAAGGCCGCCGCATAGGTAATCGGTTTGATCGAAGAGCCTGGTTGGCGCGGACTGACCGCCATATTCACCTGGCCGTCGATCTCTTCTTTATAGAAATCCGCCGAGCCGACCATGGTCAAAATTTCGCCCGTACTGGGGCGGATGGTGATCAGCGCTCCGTTAGTAACGTGCTTATCGGCCAGCGCATTGACCTGATCGGTGACAACCTGCTGGGCCAGATCCTGCAAATCGGGGTCGAGGGTGGTATATACCGTGAAGCCAGAGCGATAGATCGTCTGCGGGTCGAATTGGGCTTCCAGAATGGAACGCACATAATTCACCCAGTGTGGGTAGCGCATCTGCACTTCGGGGGGGAGAAATTCATAGCTTTCCATCTGCGTGGCAGCATCAGCGGCGGCGGCGGCCTCGATACAAATCGGCTGGGGGTTGTTGCTCACCAGAATACAACCTTGCTCCATGCTGGTTTGAAACATGAGCAGCAGAACCGTCTGCTGGCGCTGCAGAGTGACATCGCGGTTGGTGTACACATCGTATACAGCAGGCAACTGCGGCAATCCGGCGATAAAGGCCGCCTGCCCTAAATTCAGGTCGCGCGCCGAAATACCAAAGTAAGTTTGTGAGGCTGCTTCCACCCCATAGGCCATATTGCCATAGAAATTCTCGTTGAGATAAATTTCGAGAATTTCATCCTTAGTGTAGCGACGGGTGACTTCGGCTGCCAGAATAGCCTCGCGCAATTTGCGCATGTAGGTACGTTGTGAGCGTTCCTCCGCGGAGAGAAACATGGTGCGAGTCAACTGTTGCGTAATTGTTGATGCGCCTGATACCGTCTCGCCGCTGGAGATATTCTGCCAGAAGGCGCGCACAATTGCCATAGCGTTGAAACCGGGATGGTTATAGAATTCTTTATCCTCTGTAGCCAGCGTACCCGCAATCAGATACGGCGACATTTCATCCAGTTTCACATAGGTACGCCGTCCGGCATTGGGATCCAGAATTTCGTAGAGCAAATTACCATGACGATCAAGGATGCGGGTGGTTTCAAATTGCGAGACGCGAGCGCGTAAATCGCCAGGGTCGGGCAGATCATTGGCGATCTGCCAATACACAACCAGGCCCGCAGTTCCGGCGATCAATATCAAAACCACCAAGACAAAGAAGCTCAGCAACGACATGCGCAACAGGCATCCCATACCGTGCTCGAGTTGCTCGCGGTTTATTCGCGGAGTTGACTTCTTTGGTGGGGGTGGAGTTGAAACCCGCGAGCGGGCCGGGGGAGGGCTGGCGCGCCGCGCCGGAGGCGGGAGTTCAGCCGCCAACGCGGTGGGCTGCACCCGCGTGGCTGACATATCAATCTCGTCCACGCGGCGGGGGAGCGGCATCCCCTGAGTATCCAACGCCGGTCGGGCGTGCTGCGGCGTGGTGCCGAGGCTGGGCGGCGGAGGCGTGGTGAGTCCTTCCTGCGGGAGGGTGGCTACATCGTCATCGATACCCGTATCCGCACTCAGCGGAGTCGTTGTCTGATCCACGTCGGGTGCGGGAACATCATCGGGAGACGAATCGTCCATCGGGGAAAATCCGCCCACCAAATCCAAATAGGTAGAAGGATAATGTGGGCGCGGCGCTTCCACTTTCGAATCTTTCTCCGGTTGCCTGGCGACCAGATTCGGCTGCGTGTTGACTTCTTGCTCGGTATTTTCGGCCTCATCAAGCAATCGGCGAAATCGCTCACGGGGGTCTTCGTTGGGATCTTTATTCTCTTCAGTCATGGACTCACCACTTCACCAGACCTGCCTGATTTTGGCGTGCTCGATGTACTATGAGCGCTCCGCGAAAATCGGACAGATCAAATACTACCTATTCCGGCTTACTGGCAATTAATACTTTCCATAAGCCCTTCATGACGATATCATCGGCCTGGTTTTTTACGCTCAATTCCAAATCGACTGCGCCACCACCGAGACGGCGCAAGGCTTTGACATCGATGATTTCGGTCTCTACATGCACAGTATCGCCAATAAACACCGGTTTGGTAAATTTCCAGTTTGCGATCTCACGGAATGCTAAAACTGTGCCTTCGATCATCCCGCTGAGGGTGACCAATCCTGAGGCCACCGAAGTCACCAACAGGCCGTGTGCCACTCGCTGACCAAATGGGGTAGTTTTACTATATTCCGCGTCGGTATGAATCTGATTATAATCACCTGAGATACCGGCGAAGGTGACGATATCGCTTTCGGTGATCGTGCGTCCGGCGCTGATATAACACTGGCCGGGTTCAAATTCTTCAAAATACATACCGCGCGGCTGATAGGCTTTCTGCACCATTATTCACTCCTCTGTGGCTCCTGAAGAACCGGAAACGGGTTTATTCAGCGATTCTAGCACAAAACCTTTGACCTTTCGGTCTTCTCCCCTTACAATCTTTTTTATGAAACTGTGGCACTTAGGACACGAAGACCCCGGGGCGTATATTCTCGCCGCCGATGCGCGTTGCGGCCCCACTGATTATTGCGACGACCATATCTGGGAGCTTTCGCTGCAGGGAGGCGAACCATCTGCATTTTCGCTTAGCACCACCTTTGGGCTGCGTGCTCGAAACCTGCGTATGTTTCCGCGCTTCACCGAAGGGGATACCAGCATCTCCAACCCGGATTCATTTTCCGAAGCGCCGCGCATCCAGCGAGTATATCCCAACTATATCCTTTCCACATTTTCACCATTCACAGGAATTAACGTGCAACTCGAGTTCTGGGTTCCCGATTCGCATAGTATTCTTGGAAAAATTCATATCAGCAACAAACGCCTTTCGGCGCGGCAACTGCGCTTCGAATGGGGTGCACTGCTCTCCTCCAGCCTGGATGGCGAACGCATGAACCCCGCCGAGATGGAATCGGTCAACGTATTATTCGGCAAGACCGGCGATCTGACACCCGTGCTATTTATGACCGGCGGGGCACATATCAGCTCCGGACCTTACTCCGCGCTGGCGCTTGACCTGGATTTACCAGCGGGCGGCTCGCGCATATTTACCTGGTGCCTGAGTACGACCCGCGATCAGCAGACTTCCTTCGAAACAGCTCGCCGCCACGCAGCACGCCCCTGGGAAAAAGAAATTGCCCTCCTGGATGCATTGAACGCGGGCTTGATCGAAATCGAAACCGGGGACCCCGACTGGGACGCGGCCTTGATGCTGGCGCAAAAGTCCGCTTTGGGGTTAATTTGCGGGCCGACGGCTCAGTTACCACACCCGTCCTTTGTGCTCAGCCGCCACCCCGATCAGGGATATTCACCGCGCGGCGATGGGAGTGACCATACGCACCTTTGGAGTGGTCAGTCCCCAATGGAAGCCGAATTCATCAGCAGCTTTCTGCTGCCCGCCCATCCACATCTGGCCCGCGGCTTGCTGAAGAATTTTTTCACATCCCAAGAATCAGATGGTTTCATTGATTGGAAACCCGGCCTTGGAGGGCAGCGCAGCCAACTAATGGCAACCCCCATGCTGGTGCGGCTGGCCTGGAAGATTTACCAGGCAACCGACGATCAGAAATTTCTGGCCGAAAGTTATCCCAAATTGCTGAAATATATTCGGAGTTGGTTCTCACTACAGCAAGACCGAGACGGTGATGGCATTCCAGAATGGACAAACCTGATGCAAATCAGCCTGGAGGGACACCCCACTTTTTCACCGTGGCAGCCCCACACGCAGGGCGCGGAAATTGCCACCAGCGAAAGCCCGGCGCTGTGTGCGTTGCTCTATCGCGAAATTCAACTCCTGTTGAAAATGGCGCGCCTGCTGGAGCGTTCCGAGTCAATCCCAGCGCTACTATCGTTAGCGGATAATCTCAAAACCGCCACCATCGCATCCTGGGATGACTCTGCTGCCATCTTTCGCGTCTGGGATCGCGAAAGCCATCGCAGCCCGGCCCGGGAACGGCTGGCCGATCATGTTGGCCCCGGCGAAATTGCCTTACAGCGGGAATTTGAAGCGCCTGTGCGGATAGTGATTTCAATAGAATCCACTAATGAAACGCCTCGCCGGGCCAATGTGTATATTCATGGCGCTGGCACCTCTCGCAAACCGCGCATCGAGCATCTTAGCGAAACCCAATTCCAATGGCGGCTCTTGCGAAGCTCAGCAACCAGCCAGCGTGTGTATACATCGCTAGAATATATCGAAGTGCGCGAAATTGGCCCAGAAGACCGCCTACATATCGAAGTGGTTGATCTGAGCGTGCAGGATTATTCGCTTTTCTTGCCGCTGGTGGCAAAAACAGCTGAACCCTATCAGGCAGAGCGCGCCATTCGTGAGACACTGCTCGCTCCCGATCGATTTTGGCAGCCGTATGGTATCCCTTTATGCGCACATGATGAAGATGAACCCAGCAACCCAGATTGTGAAAATACATCAATCCTGTGGAGCAGCCTGATCGGCGAGGGGCTACTGACTTTTGGATTTCAGAGCGAAGCCGCTGAACTAATCTCCAAGCTGATGGGTGCAGTGATTTTTAATCTAAAAAAATATAAGGCTTTTTCTTATTATTATCATACCGAATCCGCTCAAGGAGTAGGCGAGCGCCATGCCCTGCCGGGTTTGGCACCTGTGCCTCTTTTCTTGGAAACACTCGGCGTGCGCATCATTTCTCCCACAAAAGTATCGCTTGTGGGCAATAACCCGTTTCCGTGGCCCGTTACCATACACTATCGCGGACTGACCATTCTCAAAGACAGCAAAAAAACCAGAGTAACCTTCCCCGGTGGGCAAACGGCGGTTGTTAAAAACCCTGAACCACAACTTATTTCGGTGGAGTAATCGACGCATGATAAAGCCCTCAGGCACGAAATATCAATTACTTTTCAGCATCCTAGTTTTGTTGTCCCTTTTGCTGGTTGGATGCACCGGCAGCGATACGCTTCTCTCCAATGTAGACTCGTTATTATCCAATGAAGCGGGCAGTAGTACTCACGACGAAGGCACTGGCACTGGAGCCAGCGATGCTGAGCAAATCACATCGATCATTACGATTGTGATTACTTTATTGCTGATCGCTTCGCTCGTTGGACTGGCTACATCTCGGCTGCGCGTGCCGTATACCGTTGGGTTGGTACTGATCGGACTGGCGCTCTCGCTACTGCGCGGGGAAAACAACATCAATATTCCACCCGAGATCTTCTTAGGATTGCTGGTGCCTCCGCTGATTTTTGAAGCCGCCTTCCATGTCAAAGCTAAAGATTTATTTCAGGATGTTCCCCAAATTCTTACCTTCGCCATTCCCGGCGTATTGATTACGACTTTTTTGGTGGGCAGTGTCGTCAGTCTTGGCACAGGATTTAGCTTCCCGTTGGCGTTGGTGTTTGGCGCGCTGATCGCTGCCACCGACCCTGTGGCGGTTGTGGCCTTATTCCGCTCGCTGGGTGTGCCGAAACGCCTGGAAGTGCTACTCGAAGGCGAGAGTCTCTTCAATGATGGCACGGCCATTGTGCTCTTTAATTTGATGGTTGCCATCGCCGTATCGAGCCATGTTGTATTCAACCCCATCAAAAGCGTGCTCGATTTCTTTTTAGTAGCGGGCGGTGGTCTGGTGATCGGATTTGTTCTCGGCGCGATGATTTCACGCATGATTGGTTTTATCGAAGATCCACTTATTGAAACCACCCTCACCACGGTGCTGGCTTTTGGTTCGTATATCGTTGCCGAACACTTCCATGTCAGCGGCGTGTTGGCTGTTGTGGCGGCCGGGCTGGTCAGCGGGAATATTGGCCCGCGGGGCATGTCGCCTTCTACGCGTATTCTGGTGTTTAACTTTTGGGAATACGCCGCCTTCCTGGCAAACTCAGTCGTCTTCTTGTTGATTGGCCTACAGATCAATTTGAACGTATTGCTCGCTGACTGGAACGTTATCCTTTGGGCGCTGCTGGCTGTCCTGGTAGCCAGAGCCGTGAGTATTTATGGCCTCTCCTGGATTGGCAGGAATATCCCCCGTTCGTACAAGCATATCCTCTACTGGGGCGGATTGCGTGGTGCCATCTCCCTGGCATTGGCCTTAAGCCTTCCCGCATCTTTAGGCCCAGAACGCGATGAAATCCAGGCGATGGCATTTGGTGTGGTGCTATTTACTTTGTTGGTACAGGGCTTATCAATGAAACCGCTGATCAATAAAGTTGGCCTCATCAAAAAGAACGAAGCCCAAGAAGAATACCAGCGGCGCCATGCCAGAGCGGTAATGGCAAGGGCGTCGTACGACCGCCTGGAAAAGATGTACCATCGCGGCTTGCTCTCCACCCACGCCTGGGAATTAATGGCCAAACCTCTTCAACAACATGCTGAAGCACTTTCCAAAAGCGTATCCCAGGCCTTGCTTGCCGACCCGAAAATCGAGAATGAAATCATCGAAACTGCCATGCGCGACCTGCTGCATACCCAACGCAGCTCACTCACCGCGCTAATGCGAGATGGAATCATTAACGAAGAAATCTATGCGCAATTAATCGGTGAAGTCGATATGGCGCTCGCTCAACCGCATTCGAATCTCATTGAGTTGATGCTATATCGTGAATATCACAATATTCGCGGCCTTATGACAGTTATCGTGCAGGAATCTGATGTGGAAAATGTGATCGCCTCCATGAATCGATTGAGTATTCCCGTCACCCGGCTGTCCAGCTTCGGCGGTTTTCTGGGACATAAAAATGTCACGTTGCTGGCTGGCGTGCCCGATGGACAAGAGCAGTTGATTGTCAAAGCCATCACCAATGCCAGCAAGCGTCGCGTGGAATTTCGAACCGCTCAAAACACAGCCAAGGAAAACGCCAGTGCTGTCACAGTCGGCGGGGCAACGATTTTCACGTTTGACGTAGAGCGATACGAGGAGCTTTAACATGAAAATGATCATTGCCATCGTCAACAACACACGCAGCGAAGCCGTTTCTCAGGCCTTGCTCAACGCAGATTTCCGTGTCACACGCCTGGCGACCACAGGCAGTTTTCTGCGCGATGGAGATACCACTCTTATGATTGGTGCCGAAAAAAAACGTGTCGAAGATGTGCTCGCATTGATTCGCTCCAAAATTCCCCCCAACATCGAAAAAAAACAGGCTACGCTGTACGTTCTCAATGTTAAAAACTTCAACCGTGTCTGATTTTCTATCCTCCGGTTGTTACTCTCGACACTGCCGGAGTAGGGTTCAATACCTGATGTGTGACGAAGGCTTCGCTTTTGATGTCGTGTGCGTTAAGGAATAAGCTAAATGACCATGAAGATGATTGTTACGATTATCAAGGATGATGATACGGATGCTGTTTCCGATGCGCTGACAAATCAGGGCTATCATGTCACACGAATCGCTTCCAGCGGCGGATTTCTTCGACAGGGGCGCAGCACATTGATGGTTGGCGCCCCCGCCGAAGAAGTGGATCGAGCCCTTCAGATTATCGATGAGAATTGTGTTCCGAGTATCGAGCCGATGATACGGAAAGCTACCGTATTCGTGCTCGATGTGGAATATTTCGAGCAAATTTAGTGCTCTGTGGCCCACAGTGGGTGGCCGGTTTCATCTCGAAGATGAACCACCTGTCCATTGCTCAGATTTGTCATGGAGATGATTTCGAAGCTACCCTGTTCATCAAAGCCAATCACAGCCACAACATCACCGATTTGGGGTGAAAACCCTTGTTCCTGGGCAAAGCGCCAGGATCGCCTTGCAATCTCCAGATTGAAACCACCCTCCATTTGCAAAACAATCTCCCGGTTCGACTTCGTTTGAACCACGCCCTGAGCTTGTATGCCCGCCTGTACGAGCGCTTCGGCGCCATCCACTTCGGAAGCATGCGACTGATTCTCGATCTGGTTCAAGCCACCGGGCTGAGCAACGTCACTCGCCTTCGCCAGAGTGCGATTCACGGCCCCAATCAATAGAAACGACACAAACCCCGCGTAAATCATCCACAAAAAATACTTCTTCATTATTTCCATCCTTCTATCAACTTCGCACCGGAATCGGATTGATCGGAGAAATCATTCGAAACAACTTTTTCGTCACTTTCGTCACCCATTTCCAATGAATCGAGAAATGCAACACGGCGGAGGCAATCATAAGAGTACCCGACCAGGTGTGAATCAAATCCCAAACTGTGCGACTGAACAGGAGCGCCGCCCCGGTCGTTACGCCTTCGGATGCGGGGAAGAAAAAGAAATACAGACCGCTGAGCGCGGTGAACAAGAAACTCAAACCAATCAAACCGTTAATTAGCAGATTGAATTTACCGCCAGTGCTCATGCTTTGGCTGCGTCCAAGTGAAATTTTAATCACGCGCCGGGTCATATTGACGATCCATGCCCAATGCAACGGAATGTGAATCGCGGCAATCACGACCATGGCCAAACCCAACCAGGTGTGCAAGTCTTCCCAGGTGTGGCGTTCAAAAAAGAGCGTTATACCATAGCTGGCATTGCGCCCGCCCTGGAAGCCGCCGATGGGCAAGTACAGGAAATAAATTCCTGAAATGAAAGTGATCAAACCGCTGATTAATAAACCGGTATCTATAAGCCAGTTATTGCGCGTTCGGGGTGAAACAGAACTTGATGCGGCCATAGCCCTATACTCCTGAGTTTCGAAATTTTCTGGCGCTGACCAGAGAATAGATTCAATTGCTCCCAGTGTATCCAGCCGGTGTGAAGAAGTTATGAAGAACTCTTGCGTATTGTGTGAAGCCTGGTACTGTAACCATCAAAAGAGTGCGCTCAGTTCGTGCGCACTCTTTTTTGATTCGGTTTCGAGCAAATGTTGACTCTACTGCAAAAAGCCGATGACGGAGATGTCCGCCGGAATATATG
>CALCSH010000135.1 GCA_937893815.1 uncultured Anaerolineae bacterium
GGCAACGCTGATGAATTAAGTAATCTCACTCTGCCCGGTTTTGTGCCTAATGCGGAACTCCCTCTTTATCAAGCGGCTTGTGATGTTCTACTGATGCCATACCAACGCCGGGTGGCGGCTTCCTCCGGTGGCGATATTGCCCGTTACCTCAGCCCGATGAAATTATTCGAATATCTGGCCAGCGGACGCGTGATACTCTCCAGCGATTTACCGGTTTTGCGCGAAATTCTCAATGAAGAGAATGCGCTGCTGCTCCCGCCGGACGATGCCACAGCCTGGGTTGCCGCTCTGCGCGCCCTCGCCGCCAATCCCGCCCGTGCCCAGGCTCTGGCCACCCAATCACGCCGCGACGCCCAACAATACGCCTGGAACACCCGCGCCGCTCAGATAGTAGAAAACCTGTAAACTTTCTACTTGCAAACATTCTTGCCCTTTATGAAACCCTCCCCCCTCCCCACCTGGCTCATACGTCTGACAATCTTCAGCGTCCTACTGCGCCTCGGATTGGGCCTCTTTTGGCAATATGCCTTGCCAACCTGGGGCTATGGCGGCAATTCGGAAGTCGCCGGGTATATCATGGCGGATGCTTACGAGCGCGATACCGCCGCCTGGGAGTTGGCGCAATCCGATGAAGCTTTGGGTGATGCCTTCAGCGAACGCTATGATGCGGTAGACCAATATGGCGGCCTGCTTTTTCTGAGCGCTGGAATCTACCGTTATTTTGGTGGGAATATTCATCGTCCTTTGATGGTTGTTGCCCTCACGGCGTTAGTTTCTTCGCTTTCGCTAATCTTTGTGTGGGCTTTTGCGCGTCGCCTGTGGGATGAGTGCGTGGCAAAGTGGGCTGCCTGGATGCTGGCGTTTTACCCTGAAGCCATGCTGCTTGGAAGTTCGCAGATGCGCGAAGCCTTTAATATCACCCTTGCCGCTGCGGCATTATATGGCCTGGTATTGTTGCGCCAAGAAAACGACTGGCGCAGCAGTGGTTGGGTGATTGGTGCGTTGCTGCTCAGCATTCCGCTGTCGCCCGCTTTCACGATGTTGCTTACGCTCAGCTTGCTGCTCATCGCCGCGGCCTTGTGGCGCGGTCAATGGCTGCGTAATTGGCGTTTATGGGCAGCTGTGGGCGGGTTGCTGATTTTGGGGTTTGCCGGGCTGTGGTTCTTTGGCGCGCGGCTTGCCGATGGTTCGTTTGAGAATCCGCTGACTTTCATGCAATACTGGATCGAACGCACCAGTCTGTGGCAGAAAATTGCCAGCACGCAAGTATCCGGCTGGATGACGAAACTTTTCGAGAATGTGCCCTACGAGTTATATACCTGGGTGATTCTGGTCTATGGGGTGGTTCAGCCCTTTTTGCCCGCCGCACTGATTGCCGGTAGCAACCCCCTGTGGCGCGCAATTGCCATCTGGCGTGCCCTCGGTTGGACGCTGCTCTTGCCGCTGCTGATCTTTGCGCCGTTGCGTGCCCTGCGTCGCCCCCGACGTTGGGTGATTTTGGCGATGAGTTTGGCAACTTGGATGGTGATTCTGTCGGCTTCTTTCCGCAGCGGCGGTGATCAGTGGGATAACCCCCGCTACCGCGTGGCTTTCGCCGGTATGCAGATCATCGTGGCGGCCTGGCTTTTGGTCGAACAACGGCAACGCCCCGGCCCCTGGTTCCGCCGTGTACTCATCGGCGCGGCGGTTGTTATTGCCTGGTTCTTGCCCTGGTATTTACGCCGCTACACGCCCATCGAATGGGCGGTGATCGATGTGTTCAAAACCCTCGGTCTGGGGATTGCCAGCGCGATTTTATATTGGATTTGGGATTGGGCACGTTTGCATCGTTCAGTAGTGCCTTGACCTTGTGTCTTGTGCCATCTATAATTCAAAGATTGAATTATAGAAATAGAGTAGCTGTTTATTCTTGAGAGAGGTATTCCATGCCAACTGCATTAATTTCCGGAGTTACGGGTCAGGACGGTTCGTATCTGGCTGAATTTTTACTCACAAAAGGCTATCGCGTTTTGGGTATGGTACGCCGCTCCAGCACGGTCACCTTTGAGCGCATCGAACATATTCAGGATCATATCGAAATTATTCAGGGCGATTTGCACGATCAAGGTTCTTTGGTTTCAATCATGGAAGAGTACCGCCCTGATGAAGTCTACAATTTGGCGGCACAGTCGTTTGTGCCCACATCCTGGAATCAGCCGGTGCTGACCGGCGAAGTCACCGCCCTGGGCGTGGCGCGTATGCTGGAGGCGATTCGGCTGGCGCACCCCAAGGCGCGTTTTTATCAGGCCTCCTCGAGCGAGATGTTTGGCAAAGTGCGCGAAGTTCCCCAGAGGGAATCAACGCCCTTCTATCCGCGCAGCCCTTACGGGGTAGCCAAAGTTTACGGGCACTGGATCACCGTCAACTATCGCGAGTCGCATGACCTGTATGCCTGCTCGGGGATTCTCTTTAACCATGAAAGCCCACGCCGCGGCCTGGAATTCGTCACCCGTAAGATTACGCACGGGGTGGCGCGCATTAAGCTGGGTTTGGCTAATGAACTGCGCCTGGGCAATCTGGATGCTCGCCGCGACTGGGGTTTTGCGGGCGATTACGTGGAAGCTATGTGGCGGATGTTGCAGCAGGACACGCCCGACGACTATGTGGTTTGCACTGGTGAGACGCATCAGGTACGCGAATTTTGCGATGCGGCCTTTTCCCACGTGGGGTTGGATTACCGTGATTATGTGGTGCAAGACCCGCGTTTTTATCGCCCTGCCGAAGTAGATTTGTTGGTGGGCGATCCGGCTCATGCTAAAAATAAACTTGGCTGGGTGCCGAAGGTTAGTCTGGCCGAACTGGTGCAAATGATGGTGGATACCGATTTGCAATATCTGGGGCGGGAGATTCTCTAGATGGAAATGAATGCGCGCCTGAAGCGCTGGGCAGCCAATCCTTGGTTGGCGGAAGCATTGGCCGGGTTGAGCGGCTTGCTCTTCACGCTGCAGATATGGATCTATGCCCACACCCAGGAATCGATTCTCGATGAAGGCGCGTATTTACTAAAAGGCTATTTTTTTGCCACCGGGCGTTACACTCCCTATCAGGATTACGGCTTTTGGACCAATCACATGCCGTTCGCATTCCTCATTCCGGGTTATGTGCAGCGCATCTTTGGCCCGGGTATGCGCACCGGGCGATATTTCGCCGTTTTTCTGGGTGTGCTAATGCTGCTGGGGGTTTGGATGCTGGTTCGGCGCATTGGTGGGCGCTGGTGGGCGGCAGGTGTTGTGGGTTTATTTGCACTCCATGTGCAGTTGATCAAAATTTATAGCGTGATGGCTTCGCAGGGACTGGTGGCCTGTATGCTGGTTTGGGTGTTGGTACTGACATTGGGGGAAAAGCGCCGTCTATGGCAGTTGTTGTTGGGCACCGCGCTGGCTGTACTGGTGGTGTTGACGCGCATTAATATGACTCCGCTGCTGCCATTATTGATTCTCTATATCTTGTGGGAAAACGGCTGGAAGGCCGGGCTGTGGAGTTTTGTGACGGGGATTCTGGTTTTTGTGGGAGGGCATGTTTTCTTTTGGCCAGGGATTTTGCATATGTGGGCGTCCTGGTTGCCTGTTGGGCTGCTCCCATTTCTCAAACCGTGGGCGCGTCCCGAAGCAATTCCCAATTGGGACCCAGCCACCAGTTTTAACGACCGTATTTTGAGTTTTTTCCAGGCGTTTCGCTTGCATTATTTTGCAACTGCGGGGGCGTTGGTTTCTTTGGCGCTGTGGCCTAAAAAGGGAACGTGGAAATCTGCATGGCGGATGCGGGCGGCAGTTTTTCTCTCG
>CALCSH010000136.1 GCA_937893815.1 uncultured Anaerolineae bacterium
GCTCGCAACGATGCGCTGGCAAGCAACTTCATATGCAGAAAACGAAAGGTAAAAATGCACAAAGTTATCTTGGTACTCTCCGATGCTCTGCGTTACGACACTGCCGTTGAACAAATGGGCTTTTTAGGACATCTGGTCGAATCTAAACTGGCCGATCTTTATAAGGTTATTGGCGAGCTGCCGTCGATGTCGCGCCCAATGTACGAAACCACACACACCGGACTACCATCTTTCGAACACGGCGTAGTTTCCAACTATGTGGTGCGGCGTTCTAAGATGCCCAACATTTTCCAGGCCGCGCGCGATGCTGGTAAAACTACCGCGGCTGTGGCATATTCCTGGTTTTCAGAACTATACAATCGCGCTCCCTATGACATGATCGATGATCGCGAAGTCGATGACCTATCCCTGCTTATCCAGCACGGGCGATTTTATTCCGATGATGCCTACCCCGATACGGAGCTATTTGCCACCGCGGGTATGTTGGTGCGCAAATTTAACCCCGATTATTTACTGATACACCCGATGGGCATGGACGATACCGGCCATGCATACGGCTCGGATTCCAGTGAATACCGTATTCACGCCATCCGCCAGGATACCATGTTGTCGAATTTAATCCCTGAGTGGATGGAACGCGGCTACAACATCCTCGTGACTGGCGACCACGGCATGAATATTGACAAAATGCACGGCGGCACCACCCCGGATGTGCGCGAGGTCCCGTTGTTCGTGATTCGACCTGGGACCCCAGGGAGGGGCAATACCAACGAAGTTGTTTCACAGTTGCAGCTTGCGCCAACCATCTGCAAACTACTCGGCATCCCCGTCCCCGAAACAATGAAGCACCCCGCTATTGTGGAATAAGCACTGCGTGACTTGGGCTTACCGCAGCATAGACATTCATCACTCAGATTGGTCATTTTCCGACGGCGTTAGCGCGTGCTGCGGCTCATGAGAAGCTTGTCGCAGTACGCCGCCGCTGGCCTGGTGCCCTTGCCCGATGACAATGAAGGCATGAGGGTCAATACCTGAAACAACAGCTTGGAGGCTGGCAGCATCCGATCGAACGACTGTACAAAACAGGATTGCGCGTTCCGAATTGGTAAACATCCCCTGGGCAGACCAGGCCGTTACACCCACGCCCAGGCGGCTGAGCAATCCTTGAGAGACAGCCTCGGCCGAGTTTGTCACGACAAACACGGTACGGATCATGCTGGGGCCTTCTAGAGCGTAGTCTGTCGCCAGACCAAAGATAAATAACGCCAGGAAAGAGTAGAGCGCTCTATCCCAGCCAAAAACCTGCCCAAAAACCAGCAAAACCGCGCCATCCGTCAGTATATAAATCTGGCTGATGGGAATGCCTGTTTTCAACTGCAACACGCGCGACACAATGCCCAGGCCAGCCGTTGTGCTGCGTCCGCGAAAGATCAGCCCCGTACCAATTCCGCCCAGCACACCTCCATACAAGGCATTGAGTAGTAAATCGTCCGTGATACCTGCGGGCAGAATACCGGCAAAAAAATCGACACCCAGATTGTAGATCAGTACCGTATAAAGTGTGCGGATAAGAAAATTGAAACGCCCTAAACGATAGAAGCCCAAAACAAGCATGGGGATATTCAGTATCAGCATGAGCAGGCCGATCGGCCACCCCGTAAATTTATTGATGATTAGCGCCGAGCCCGTTACCCCGCCTCCTGGCGAAATATTCGATGGCGCGAAGAAAACATCAATACTGATAATCAACAAGAACGCGCCGATGGTTATCGTTAGGTAGTTTTTGATGATGCCTTTCCAATCAGCACCTGCGATTTTTAGTTTTAGTTTTTCTCTCATAACTCGTCCTGTCAATCCCTATGGCTCTTAGGCGCGGTTTTCTTGAAGTCGCAATTAGTTGGATATTTACCGCAGAGTACGCAGAGTCCGCGAGGCTTTTGAAAAGTTTTCGCTGCGTTCTCGGCGCTCTCCGCGGTGAAATTGCATTTCCATTTTGGTTTTATGAAGGCCCTGATCTTTGGGCTTTTGTTAATGTATGGCAAGATGCAAGGGCGCCTTGCAGATAAAGCCCGCAAAGCGCCCTCGTACTCAATCTTGATCTCTTATTTTATTACGGACATTCGCCGCGCGCCAGACGCAGATTGATATCTTCAACCACCGCGGGAACATCAACGATCGAATCGACCACATAGTGGGCGCCCATTTTTGCTAATTCCAGGCGCGCTTTTGCAACCATGGGTTCCAACACTTCGGGGGCTAAGGCATTGACCTCTTCGAGATTCAACCCAACCTCGTTACCGGTCTTCGCCAGGCCAATTGTCCAGGTGCCAGCGTTAAGCCCCTCGGAAATACCGGGCTTGGTATCATCCACTTTGACCACGGCTTCGGGCGGGTAAATGCCCAAGTCGAACATATTCTTCAGTACCATCCACGGTTCGGGGCGCCCCGCGGGTACCTCGGTCGCACAAACGCTATTATCGGGGACATAACCGCGGGCGGCTGCCTCACTTTTGAGCAATTCCATCGCCTCAGCAAAATAGCCCGTCGTGGAGCCAATTAAAATTCCTTTTTCGCGCAGCGCAGCCACAGCATCGAGCGCGCCAGGAATCAGGTCAGCATAATCCGCCAGACATGCCATTTGAAGCGGCTGGAAATCAGCGAACATGGCTTCTACATCAGCATCTGTAACCGGTCTGCCGTGCACAGCTTGCCACATCGCGGCCACCTCGGCTTGTTTGCTGATAGCTCGAATATGTTCGCGTTTATGCAGGCCCATCGGGCGGCGAGCTTGCTCCATCGTGATCTCTACCCCTTTGTTTTTATAAACCTCGATGAAGACCACCGCGGGGGCATAACAGCCATAATCCATGGTGGTGCCAGCCCAATCGAGTACGACCATTTTGATCTGACCTTTATAAATGCGTTTGAACGTGAAATCCATAGTGAGCTCCTTTATTGG
>CALCSH010000137.1 GCA_937893815.1 uncultured Anaerolineae bacterium
GGACAGTCACCCACAAATCACGCGGCAACGAGAGCATCCCCGCGGTGTTATTTTCGGGGTTGAATGTCACCAGGATCATGGTATCCGTGCGCGGTGGCCCATCATCTTCGGTCTGGGTGCGATCATCCACACCCAAAAGGAGAATATTGATTGGGCTTTTCCCATCCCAAGGTTGTGATTCCGGCCCATTGCGGTGCTGCATTGAAATATCGACGTCGGCATAGTCATCCGGGTTGATATCCTGCACTTTGGGGGCCGATTCGGCGATAAATGTCTCCTGCAGATCAGACGATCGGATGGAATCACGAATGGCAGAAAAAATCAAACTAATAGTTATCAGTAACGCAGCGAATAGCGTACAAACCAATAGCCAAAAAGACCATTGATGGAAGATATTTTTCTTAGAAGATGGCGGCTCAGGAGGCAGGTACATGAGAAGGCAAATCGCCCGCCGATATGACAGTCATATTGAAGATGACTGTCATATCAGCAAAATGGTTTACGGCATGGGATTGTTATTCGCCCAATCAAATCCAACAATGATGGTGACATCCGCATCACCGGCTTGATCGTAGCGAGCATGAATGCGATAGGTGGAAAGGCTAAAAAGTTCCGTAAAATATACCAGCGCGTACGGATTACCCGTATAGTCATAAACACTAGTGTTGGAATAATCTACCGCGTCCGCGTCGCCGGTAGCAACCACGTTTGCACCCAGGCTTTGCAGATATTCAGCTGTACGAGTCGCCAACCCGCCGACTGTGGTGCCATTCAAAACTTTAATGCGTGCGCCTTCCTCGATCATCAAATCCAGAGATGACTTTCCGGCATAATCCAGCGGGCCGGTCATTTGCGCCTGAGCAAATACTTCATCGCGCAACACACGAATCAGATCAGGGATCGGTTTGAGAATATCCAACCCTGTCGGTGATTTTCCAAATTGAACCTGTTCTGGCCCAATCACGCGATTATAAATATTCTCGACAGGAATTTCCTGCGCCAGCCAGGCCAGTTGAATCACCTGATCCAGCGTCAGGTTGGTATTGATGCCGCTGGAAATTTGCTGGTACATTTCTGGTGCTTTTTGGATAAAAACAGGCAGCAGGCTAAAATCCAGAATACGCTGCCGAACTGCCATCACGACCTGTTGCTGGCGAGCGGAGCGGTCAAAGTCGCCGCCTTCCGTATGACGGGCACGGGCATACGCCAAAACATAATCGCCGGGCATGGTTTGTACCCCAGGATGCAATTTGATATTGCCCTTGGGGTCGTCATAAATATCGACGAACATTTCGTAAGGCACATCTAATTTCAAACCACCCATCTGATCAATAAAATACACAAAAGCCGTGAAATCAATTTGAGCATAATATTGAATCGGCACACCGATCAAACCTTCTACGGTTTGCATAGCCAGCCCGGGGCCGCCATTGGGCAATTTATACGATTCGCCCAACTGATAGGCGGTGTTGATTTTGCTATGCTCAAAGCCAGGGATACTAACCCACATATCGCGCGGAATCGAGAGCATCCCCGCGGTTTTCGAAAGCGGATCAATCGTAAACAGGATCATCGAGTCAGAGAGCGGCGGGCCGGTATTGCCACGCCAACTGTTATAGTCCAGGCCGATAATCAAAATATTCACGCGGCTGGCGCCATCCCAGGGTTCGGGCTGCAGACCGGTGGGTGCGGCGGCGGCAGGAGCGGCTTCAACCGGTTGCTGCTCAGCGCTTTGAGCGCCCTGTGTCTCCGGAGTGGCCGTCGGCTCCACAATCGCCGCGCCGGGCAACGAGGTAATATTCCACGTTGCTACCAAATTACTGGCCAGATTATAGGCTCCGATGGCGATCATTACGCCCACGATAGCTAAAACAACCCATAGAATAATTTTACGCACAGGTATTTTGGCTTTATTTTCTGATGTTTGGTTTTGGTTTGTCATAATCTATAGCACTCAAATTTTTGGTTGCTTGTGATATTCGAACCATCCTGCTTGTTGCAAGCTTTAGGCCCGAATTTTGCACCGTGCGATTATATCATGATGGGATAATTCGGTAATTGGGGTAAAATTGCGCCCGATGATGTTGCAAAAATTGACGTTTCATCATAATCGTCGCAGCCTATCAGGAAGTTCATCATCTGCAGTTTTACTTGATACCCGGAGATCAGAATCCAGTTACCAGTAATCAGTACTCGCTCACTCGAAACTGGTACTTGGTTACTGAACACAAACCCACGAAACTATGTCCCTCGTCAACACCCACAACCTCACCAAATCTTTCGACCCCGTGGATATTTTCTCCGGCCTGTCGCTGAGCATCCCCCACGGTGCGCGCATCGCACTGGTTGGTCCCAATGGGATTGGCAAAACCACCCTGCTGCGCATCATCGCCGGGGAAGAAGCGCCATCCAGCGGCGAAGTGCATCTGGCCCGCGGCCTGAGCATCGGCTATCTTCCCCAAGAGTCGGTACTCGAATCCGAAAGCAATTTGTGGGAAGAATGCGCCCAACCCTTCGCCCATCTCCATGCGCAAGCCGTCGAACTGGCGAAACTTGAAGCTAAAATGAGCCAGCCCAACCCGCCCGCGGAGATTTTCGAGCGCTACGGCACGCTGCAGCAAAATTTCGACCACGCCGGGGGTTACACCTACGAAACCCGCATC
Organism: uncultured Anaerolineae bacterium; assembly: GCA_937893815.1. Taxonomy (GTDB): domain Bacteria; phylum Chloroflexota; class Anaerolineae; order Anaerolineales; family UBA11858; genus NIOZ-UU35. Next base: position 2,664 of record CALCSH010000137.1, read on the forward strand.
CGCATGGTGCTGACCGGCCTGGGCTTCAGCGATGAAGAACACCACATGCCACTGGAGCATTTGTCGGGCGGGCAACGCACGCGGGCATTGCTGGCGCGCCTGCTGCTTGAAGCGCCCATCTTGCTGGTGCTCGACGAGCCGACCAACCACCTCGACATTCAGGCTGTGGAGTGGCTCGAAAGTTACTTGCGCGACTGGGATGGCGCGGCGCTGATTGTCTCGCATGACCGCTATTTTTTGGATAAAGTCTGTAACCACGTCTGGGAGATGAGTCGCAGCGGGTTCGAGATCTACCGCGGCAATTACAGCCACTATTTGCAGCAGCGTCAGGAGCGTTGGGAGCGGCGCGCAAAAACCTTCGATGCCGAGAAAGGCCGCCTGGAAAAAGACCTCGACTATATCAAGCGCAATATCGCCGGGCAAAACGTAATCCAGGCCAAGGGTCGTTTGCGCCGCCTGAGCCGTCAGTTGCAGGCCATCGACCAGATCGGCCTGGATGCTATGCAGGGCAAAAGCTGGAGCCAGATTGCCGAAAACGTAGATACAACCACCAGCGTGATGAGTGTCGATGAAGCGCACCGCCGCATCAATGCTCTAAAAAACCCTTTGCAGCGGCCCGAAGAACTCAAACTTAATTTACGCGCCTCGCAGCGCAGCGGTGAGTTGGTACTGCGCACCTTCGAGCTTGTGGTTGGCTATCCGGGCAATCAGCTATTCAGCGTTCCCAACCTGATCCTCAACCGGTTGGAATGCGCCGCACTGATCGGCCCCAACGGAGCCGGAAAAACGACCTTTCTAAAAACCATTCTGGGACAGTTGTCGCCGCTCGGCGGAGATGTAAAACTCGGCGCCAGCCTGGATATTGGCTACTTCGCCCAGGCGCACGAAGAACTCAACCCCGAAAACACCCTCGTTGAAGAAATCGAACGCATCGCCCCCAATATGTTTGTGGCCGAAATCCGCAGCTATCTGGCGCGCTATCTCTTCACGCGCGATGATGTTTTCAAAAAGATTTCGATGCTTTCCGGCGGCGAGCGCGGACGTCTGGCGCTGGCAAAACTGGCCCTCAACAAAAACAACCTGCTACTGCTCGATGAACCTACCAACCATCTCGACATCCCCGCTCAAGAAATCTTGCAGACTGTGCTGAATGATTATCAGGGCACCATTTTGCTGGTTTCACACGATCGCTATCTGATCGACGCACTGGCATCTCAGATTTGGGAAATTGATAAAAGCGACGACAACCTGCAGCTATTCAAGGGGACGTATACCCAATATCGCGCCGAGCAAAGCAAGCCGGACGCAGCGGACTCGCTCGAAGTTGATCTTGCTCCCCAGGTGGACACCCGCCGAGAAGCGCGCAGCGCCAAAAATCGCGCCCAGGCCGATACCCGCCGCCGTCAGGCACGCCTGAAAATTGTCGAGGCCCGCGTCGCCGAGCTAGAAATTCAGCTCGCTCATATCAGCGATCAACTCGCTTCTCCGCCCGATAATTCGCAACTCGTGCAGCGCCTGGGCGATGATTATGTTGAAATCCAGAACGAACTCCATGCCCTGATCGCCGAATGGGAGCAATTGCATGGATGAGTGGCAAACCACCACCATCTATCAAATCTATCCCCGATCATTTAAAGATTCCAATGGCGACGGGATCGGCGATTTACGCGGCATCATCGCCAAACTCGATTACATCCGCGATTTAGGGTTTGAAACGATCTGGCTTTCGCCTTTTTTCGCCAGCCCGCAAGAAGATTGCGGGTATGACATCAGCGACTATCTCAGCATTGCCCCGGAGTACGGCACGCTGGCCGATGCCGAAACCCTGATCGCCGAAATCCACGCCCGCGGGATGCGCGTGATCTTCGATCTGGTGATGAACCACACCTCGGCGCAGCATGCCTGGTTTCAGCAATCACGCCAAAGCCGGGAAAATCCGCGCCGGGACTGGTATATCTGGAAAACGGGCCGCGGCAAGCGTCCCCCGAACAATTGGCAATCCATGACAGGCGGCTCCGGCTGGCATTTCGATGAATTGACTCAGGAATGGTATTACGCCAGTTTCCTCCCCTTTCAACCCGATCTAAATTACCGCAACCCGGAAGTGCGCCAGACCATGCTGGAGATCGCGCGCCACTGGTTGGACAAAGGCGTGGATGGCTTTCGCCTGGATATTTTTCACACGGTTTATAAAGATGCCGCGTTTCGCGACAACCCCTTTTCGCTACACTACATTCCCCACCGCGACCGGGCCGGATTTTTCCAGCGTTGGGTGCATCACCAGCATCAGCCCGAAATTTTTACACTGGCGCGTGATCTGCGCAAAATGGCAACGGGCTACCCCAAAGAGCGCATGTTGATCGGTGAAGTTTTCGGCGAAGATGATGTTCTCAAACAATATCTTGGCGCGCAGGCCGACGGCTTGAATCTGGTGTTTTTGTGGCAATTATTAAAAGCCAAACCGCAGGCGCAGTTTTTCCGGGATGTGATCGCACATCACGAGCGGGAATATCCTGAACCCTATGCACCGGTGTACGTGTACGGCAACCACGACCAAAAGCGGCCTGGCTCCAAAGTGGGTGCCGACCCGCGGGTTGCTCAACTCTTGGCGTTGGTCCAATTTACCGTGCGCGGCGTCCCGGTGGTGTACTACGGTGAAGAGATTGGCATGCAAGATATGGCGATTCCGGCGAAGCAGGCCAAAGACCCGCTGGCGCATCAATATGCCTGGGTGCCCGCCTGGTTGGCCGATTTATTAGGCTTATACGTCAACCGGGATGGCTGCCGCACCCCCATGCAGTGGGATGCATCGAAGAATGCCGGATTCACGGATGAGTCTGCGCAACCCTGGTTGCCCCTGCATGAGAACCTGGCACAAATTAACGTGCAAGTCCAACAAGGTCAACCCGACTCGTTGCTAGAAACGTATCGTTCCCTCTTGCATTTGCGCCGCGAATACAAGGTTTTACAACAGGGCAGCCTGCATTTATGGGACGCAGAAAAGGGGAAGGACCTGTTGGTCTACGAACGCATTCTGGGGAATGAACACCTGGGAATTGCAGTAAATTGGGGACGCCAAGCCACATCGTTATCAGTCTTGAAGGATGGGGGAGAAATTTTATTCGCACTAGGCAATGTAAAAGCCGAGACTGGTTTATTGCCACCGTTTTCGGGCGTTGTATTTCGAACATAAACCACAAAGGGCACAAAGATTCACCAAACTCTTGCCGTTGTGCGCCTTCGTGTTCGATGTGGTTAGCTGGCTTCTTCGCCCTCATACGTGCGCAACTCCGGCCAGCGTTTGGCAATCCAGCCGACGGCGGCGATACAACCAAGCCCACCAGTGATCACCGCCAGTGGCGCGCCGAAGAATTGCGCCACCAAACCAGCTTCCAATTCCCCTAACTGCGGCCCGCCCATGAAGAAAATTTGGTTGACGCTGGTCATGCGCCCACGGATATAATCCGGCGTGCGTAGCTGGCGGATCGTATTGCGGATCACCATGCTGACCGTATCGGATGCGCCCATCAAAGCCAGCGCCACGAAGGTTAACCAATACCAGCGCGAGACACCAAAGACAATCGTCCAGATGCCAAAAGAGATCACCGCCCCAAGCAAAATTTTTCCCTGATGGCGAATGTTGTCGAATTGAGAAAGAA
>CALCSH010000138.1 GCA_937893815.1 uncultured Anaerolineae bacterium
ACCCGCCACACCCCCAAATCTGGGCTTTACCTTGCGAAATCTCAGAGACCCGAAACCTACCGAAAGAGATCATTCCATGAATCAGAGCGCAGCAATTATCGATTTGAAAGAAGTTCAGAAAACATTCAGTGGCCCGGCAGGACCGATCCATGCCCTGCGTGAAGTATCTTTGAGCGTCAACCCCGGGGAATTTGTGGGTGTGCGTGGTCCATCAGGCAGTGGAAAGTCAACCCTGATTAATATGATTACTGGCATCGATCGCCCCACGCACGGCGATGTGCGCGTTTCGGGCGTATTGTTAAACGACCTCAGTGAGAATGCCCTGGCGCGCTGGCGCGGCAAACATGTTGGCGTGATTTTTCAATTTTTCCAGCTTTTACCCACATTGACGATCGTTGAAAATATTATGCTACCGATGGATTTTTGCCGGGTTTGGAAACCGCGCGAACGTCCGGAGCGCGCCTTGCACCTGCTTGATCAGGTTGGGTTGGCCGATCAGGCCTACAAGTTGCCCAATACCCTTTCGGGCGGTCAGCAGCAACGCGCCGCGATCGCGCGCGCCCTGGCCAATGATCCTCCACTGGTGATGGGTGACGAACCTACCGGTAATCTGGATAGCAAGTCGGCCGACAAGGTTTTTTATCTTTTCGAGGAACTCGTCCAGCAGGGGAAAACCTTCATGATGGTTACCCACGACTCGAGCCTCGCTAGCCGCATCCCTCGGGTGGTGGAAGTCCTTGATGGGCAACTCTTTGATAATGGGGGCGTACATCCATGAAAACCGCTTTCAAGAAAATTTGGCGGGATCTGTGGCGCAATATGGGTCGCACGATCATGGTGGTGTTAAGCATCGCCGTCGGCGTGATGGCTGTGGGCATGATTGTTTCGGGCAATCAACTCGTTCTTGGGCAGATGGCCGCATCTCATATCCAGAGCAACCCCTCCCATGGTTGGCTTTGGCTGAACGGAGTGATTGATGACGATACCGTTCGCAGCCTCAAGAGTATCCCCGGCCTGGCCGATGTGGAAGGCTACGCCGAGACCGGTATCCGCTGGAAAACCGCCCTCGGTGATGAGTGGCAGGATGGGCGCATCATCGCATATCCGGATTACGAGGCACAGAAATTTGATCGACTGACCCTGATGGATGGAAGCTGGCCTGATGAGCGGCTGATCGCGGTGGAGGCCGCCCATATTGATTCGTTTTCTGCCCCGGGGATTGGCGGGACGGTATATTTTGAGATCAATGAGCGCCCACGCCCGCTGACGGTTAGCGGGACGGTGCGCAACCCCTTTGAGTGGCCGCTCCCCTTTGGGCAAAACGCCGCCTTCTATGTGACACCTGCCATTTTCCAGCAAGTGGCTCAATACAGCGGTGTCGATACGCTGCGCATTACGCTGGCAGATTTCAGCGAAGAGAATGTGCATCGTATGGCCGATGCGATTGATGAAAAATTGCAAAAAATTGGCGTGTCGGTGGCCTATACCGAGCCATTGCACCCCACTGAGCATTATTTGCAAGAGATGATCAACGGCGTCGGTATGGTGCTTTCGGTGATGGCCATCGCATCTTTAGGCCTCAGCACAATGCTGGTAATTAACACTATGAACGCGCTGATTGCCCAGCAAATCCCTCAGATTGGCATTATGAAAGCGATTGGTGGATTGCGCAGGCAAATTTCGATACTTTATCTCTCAGCGATTCTAATCTACGCGCTGATCAGTTTGTTGATCGCTGTGCCGCTGGGTGCCTATGCGGGCAATATTTTTGCCCAATGGATGCTGAAATTATTAAATGTCCCCGCAATTCCCTTTGAAGTTTTACCCGATGTTCTTGTTCTGCAAATTGTGATTGGTCTGCTCACGCCACTGCTGGCTGGTTTATATCCCGTACTACAAGGTGTGGCCATCCCCGCGGCGAACGCCATTAGTCAAACTGGCCTGGGACGCGGGCAATATGGCCGCCGATTGATTGACCGCCTGCTGGCCGGTATCCACGGGTTGCCGCGTATGGCGGCGCTCTCGTTGCGCAATACCTTCCGCAGGCCGGGTCGCGTGCTACTGACTCTGCTGACGCTGACCATTTCGGGAGCAATTTTCATGATGGTCAACAGCACGCAATATTCCTTTGAACAAACCATAGACACCATCTTTGCCGGGTTTGGTTACGAAATTCAACTCAGCTTTGAGAAATACCAGCGCATCGACGAAGTAATCCCGCTGATTGAATCGCGGCCCGATGTGGCCAATGCCGAAATGTGGACATTTACCACCGCCAAGACGCGCCTACCCGATGCTTCCGGCCCGGGTAGCGAATTTGAAGTCTTCGTGCGCGGCGTTCCGGCGCAGTCGCCCTTCTTTCTGCCAGAGATGACCGCCGGACGTATGCTCCAGCCCGAGGATGGTCAGGCGCTTTTGCTCAATCAGAAATTGGCTGGCAAGATGGGCGTTCAAGTTGGCGATGTGATAATTATCGACCTGCCCAATATTGGTGATACGCGCTGGACGGTGGTCGGTTTGGTATTTGATCTCAATGGGCGCGACCAGAATACCGCTTTTGCCAATATCAACGCCCTCAATCGTGCCATGCACAATGTGGGGCGCTCGGCTGTCGCCATGGTGCAGGCCAGCGAACAAAGTCTGGCTGTGCAGAAAGCCGTCGAAACCGATCTGCGTCAATTCTTTAATGCCAGCGGAATGCCGATTTCATCCTCGGCAATTTCATCGGAAGACCGCGCCCAGGCCAGCGCTCAGTTTAACGTGCTAACGCAGGTGCTGATGGTGATGACCATCGTCATGGCGGTGGTCGGCAGCATGGGGCTGTCGGGCACGCTCTCCATCAACGTGATCGAGCGCCGCCGTGAAATCGGCGTAATGCGAGCCGTTGGCGCATCTTCGTGGGATGTCGGGTTGATCTTTACCGGGGAGGGGCTGATGTTGGGGCTTACCAGTTGGATACTCGCCATCCCGATCAGTTTATTTACCGGGCCCGTGTTTGTGAAAACTCTGGGTCGTGTCATCGATTTTCCGGTCCAATATTTTCCTTCGTATCGGGGTCTGTGGCTTTGGTTAGCGATTGTTGTTGTGCTCTCAATTTTTGCCAGTTGGGTTCCTGCACGTCGCGCCACACGCATCAGCGTCAATGAAAGCCTGGCATATGAGTAATGCAATAGATTGATAAAATATGTGCAAAATATATCATTATGCACATATTAGCAATTGAAATCAATTCTGGAGAAAAAATGAAAACAAAAAATCTACTGATTGTACTATCGTTAGGGTTGAGCCTATTCTTGGCAGCCTGTGGCGCTGCAGCTACCCAATCTGTTGAAGAGCCTACTGTTATCCCGCTCGTCTCTGATTTCGCCGTCGTTGCCGAAGGGCAATTGGTGCCGAAACAATTTGTGCAGCTTGGATTCGTCAATGGCGGTCAAGTGGTGGAAATATTGGTGGAAGAAGGGGATGCGGTTTCTGCCGGTGATGTGCTTGCTCGCCTGGGGGATCGCGAGCCTTTGGAGACGAACATCGCCAGCGCCCAGTTGGAGTTGGCAGCCGCTCAATTAGAGTTGCTCTCCGCCGAGCAGGATTTGCAGTCCCTCAACGAGAATTGGCCCGCGGCAGCCACCTCCGCCCAGGAAGCGCTGACCAACGCCCGACAGGCAGCCCGCGATGCTGATCGCACCTTGCTCTATCGCACTACACCTGCCGATCAAACCGATATTGATGTCGCTTGGTCGCAAGTTGTTCTGGCCGAGAAAAAGCTAGATGATGCCAAAGAAGATTTTGAACCTTATGAAGATAAACCCGCCGATAACCTTACGCGGGCAACTTTCCAGAGTTTATTGGCCCAAGCGCAGGGCAGCTACGATGATGCTGTTCGTCACTACAACGCTCTCGCGGATACTGCTAATGACTTTGAGATTTTTCAAGCTCAAGCCAGCGATGCGATCGCGCAGGCGCGCTTGGAGCAGGCTCAGAAAGATTATGATGAACTGCTCGTCGGCCCCGACCCCGATCAGGTAGCATTGGCCGAGATACGTATCGCCGCATCTGAATCGCGCGTATCAGCTGCCCAAGCGAATATAAAAATGTCTCAAGCAGCCTTGGATGATCTCAATCTAGTGGCGACATTCGATGGAACGATTGTAAAAATTGATATGATCATCGGCGATCAGGTGTTGCCGGGTGCGCCTGTGGTTACCCTGGCCGATTTTTCGCAATGGTATGTCGAAACGGACAACCTCACCGAGATCGAAGTTGTGGATGTCGCCGTTGGTCAACGCGTAAGCATCGTGCCCGATGCCGCACTATCTATAGAGCTATCCGGAAGCGTTGATTCGATTGCCAATATTTTCGAAGAGAAGCGCGGTGATATTACGTATACCGCCCGAATTCTACTCGATAGCATCGACCCCGCACTGCGCTGGGGAATGACAGTCGTAGTGACCTTCATCGAATAAAAATATCTCAAGAAACGAACAAACCAACAGGGACGTGGCAACCAATGGCTGTCACGTCCCTGTTGGTTTCGGCACCCCCGCTTGGTTCGGCTTCTTTCAGTTCAAGGCTGCGCAGCTACCTGGTTTTCGGAATATTTTCATCGCAGTTGCTTGAGTTTTACATATTTGGATGTATTTTTGCTACAATAATCCTAGTGCAAGGTTTGGATAATCTTGGCTCTTTGGGAACTGCCGTGAGAAACCCCCAAATGCGGATAACTACCACGGG
>CALCSH010000139.1 GCA_937893815.1 uncultured Anaerolineae bacterium
AAGCGATTGTGTGAACTTAATCCGCCGATGACCACTTGGCACCAATTTTCATTCACGATAACTTTATTATTTGCGGCGAGCTTTACGATTTTAATAAGCTACTACGCCTGGTATCGCCGAAATGTTCCTGGCGGATGCTATCTTTCATTATTAATGATGGCGATTTCTGTATGGTCACTGGCGTATGCGTTTGAAATTTCAACACAGGGGTTGAAAAACAAAATCTTCTGGAGCGCTGTTGCCTATATCGGGATTCACAGCGTCACACCGCTTTTCCTGATGATTTCGTTGGTTTATAGCCAACGCACACATTGGTTGACGCGCCGCAATATCATTTTGTTGTGGATTATACCGATTTCGATGGTTTTGGCAGCGTTTACCAACGAATATCATCATTTCATTTGGAGCGGATTCAGCACCAGTGAAATCGAAACGTTTCTGGTGGTTTATCACTATGGGCCTGGATTTATCGTGGGGACCGCCTATGCCTATCTATTATTTTTCCTAGCGTCAATCAATCTGGTTTGGGCAGCGATTATTTTACCTAAGGGTTACCGGCGGCGCGTGATCTCCTTGATGCTGGCCTCATTTATCCCCTGGGTAGTAAATGTGGCCTATATTCTAAAGATTAGTCCATTCCCGGGCCGAGATATCACGCCAGTCACTTTTTTACTCACTGGCATCATCATCACCTGGAGTATTTTTCGGCATCAATTACTGGACCTAACTCCGATCGTGCGCGGAAAGCTCGTCGATACGATCAGTGATGCCGTGATCGTTGTTGACCATCGATACCGCATCAGCGATTTAAACCGGATTGCTCAATCGATCCTTCAGATTAATTCTTCCAGCGCCATCGGCCGACCCGCCGAAAAAATTCTTGCCTTTTGGCCAGCGCTACAATCACGTTTCCACATTGGAAATGATATTCCAACAGAGGTCAAAGCCATTGTTGATGTGAATGGCCGCTGGTATGAGCAACGCATTTACCCCCTGCGTGAAAATCCCGAGAATATCCAGGGGTGGTTAATCTTATTGCGTGATACCACTGAAGAGCGCGAACTGGCAAACGCACTGCGATCGAGCGAAGAACTGTATCGAAATGTCACCGAACAAGCCAATGACGGCATCGCGATCTTGCAAGATTTCGTCATTCAGTATGCCAACCCTCAACTGATCCAACTACTGGGTTATTCCACAGACGATTTTGTCGGAAAGGATTTCTTTCAATACATCGCCCCGGATCACGCCGCATATATCGAAAATATCCACAACGGCCAAATTCAAGGGGAAGAATTGCCCTCACGCTACGAGACTGCCTTAATTCACAAAAATGGGCGGATGATTCCGGTAGAGTTTAATATCGCTATCATGAATTTTAAGCAAAAACCGGCGGTGCTGGCATTTGTGCGGGATATAACGAAAAAACAACAAGCCGAACAAGAACTTCAGGAGTTCGCCCGTCAGCAGCGTTTGCTAAATGAAATCACACATTCGGGAATTGAGGCAACCAGTCTAAGTGAAACTTTGAGCGTGCTAACCTCTCGACTGGCGGACTTGCTGTATGCTGATCATTGTTCCATTATCCTGGTTGACTCATCGCAGCCAGAAGCCACGCTCAATTCGTCTACCAACTCTGAAAGACAAGTGTTACAAACATCGCAAACCGATAAATTTGAAAAAAACATCACCAGAATCGTCTTGCAAACCGGTCAAAATCTGGTTATTGAAAACTTGCAAAAAACACCCCACTTCACCAAAGAGATTATTCAAACGACCGCGTTACGCTCGCTGATCGCTTTTCCACTAATAGCTCACGAAGATAAACTTGGCACCATCATCATTGCCAAAGAACGCGCCTACAAATTCAGTTCTGAAGAAATTTCGTTGGTCGGACAAGCGGTTAATCAAATCTCTCTGGTAATTTTGAACACGCGGCTTCTCGAAACGGCACGTCAACGAGCTACAGAGGCGGAAACCCTGCGCCAGGCCGGTATTGCCGTAGCCTCCACCTTGCGACTCGATGAAGCTATTGACCGTATCCTGATCCAATTCAATCGAGTTGTGCCATACGATAGCGCGACCGTGCAACTCCTCCACGATAATGAGCTTGAAGTTGTTGGGCAAATTGGCTTCAAGACATCCAATGAGGTCATGGGGATGCGCTTCCCGGTGAAAACAGACAACCCCAACAGCATCGTCGTGGCTGGACGAAAAACCCATATTCTTCGGGATGCCCCTCGGATCTATACAACCTTTCAACAAGAGCCGCATAATCACATCCGCGGCTGGATGGGGGTTCCATTAATCGTGCAAGA
>CALCSH010000140.1 GCA_937893815.1 uncultured Anaerolineae bacterium
GGGGGTGGTGGCGAAGCCACCACCCCCATATATTCCGGCGGGAACACCTGCACGGCAGTTTTTTCAGTGGTGTCATTTTTAATATCTGATAATTCTATTTGCGTTCGCTCTGGATACGAAACGAACAGAACTTGACTTCTAGGGGCAATCTATTAGACTTAACCCGCCGTGGACTTTTTGACCCACACGAACGGCAAACCTTAAAACAAGAAAATAGGATGATTTATGCAAGAAAACTATGAAACCGTACGCGCCATTGCCGATCTAATTGATAACGGTGGCATTGATGAAAAGACTATCGAAAAAGCGGTAGAAGCGATTATTAAAGCTGTTGGCGAAGACCCGCAACGCGAGGGCTTGCAACGTACACCCGAACGTGTGGCCAGCGCCTATAGCGAGCTATTGGCGGGTTATCGTACCGACCCGATTGAATTGCTGAATGGCGCTTTATTTGATGTTAACTATGACGAAATGGTGATCGTTAGGGATATTGAATTCTACAGCCTTTGTGAGCATCATATGATCCCGTTTTTGGGTCGGGCGCACGTCGCTTATCTCCCTAACGGGCGCGTGATCGGGCTTTCGAAAATCCCGCGAATTGTCGATATGTTCGCGCGCCGCCTGCAAGTTCAAGAACGCATGACGCAGCAAATCGCAGACCTGATTAATGAGTTGCTCAATCCGCGCGGAGTTGCTGTGGTGCTGGAGGGTGTACAACAATGTTCCATGATGCGCGGCGTCAAAAAGCACGATGCTCGCATGACCACATCTTCCATGCTGGGCCATTTTCGTAAGAATATGGCCACCCGCCAGGAATTCCTGGATAATATTAGCCGGGGATCGACACCCTTGCGTTTTTAGGCATTCTCGCGGATTAAGGAGTTGTTCGGACGAGCGTTTGGTGGATTCTGTGACCAAACGCTCGTTTTGTCATTTGGGCGGAGTCAGCGACACTCTGGAGCGCAGCTTGATAGGGGTTTCTGCCACGAGATCATTGGCCACATCACATAAATATCCCCCGTAGCGTGGGTGCGAAAGCTCAGGCAGCAACTCGGCAACTGGCACAGCGAGATGTGCATATCTCCACAAATCGGGCTCGATTAGTTCGTCGTCGATCAGAAGCACATCCAAATCAATCGGCCGTGGAGAAAACTTATCATTCGTGCGCACGCGCCCGAGCTGACTCTCGATCTCGCGCAGTTGGTTTTTTAGTTCATCTGCCGTGGCGGATGATTCCACCAGCATCGCCGCGTTTATATAATTTCCACAGCCGCTGCAACCTACCGGGGGAGTTTCCCAGGCGCTGGAGATCGCCAGAACGGTGAAGATTTCGTACAATCGCGCGGCAGCTTTGGGGATATTTATTTCAGGCGAAATATTGCTTCCCAGTTCAATGCATACTTTCTGTATGGGTTTATGCGTTGCTGCGTTCAATTTCAACTCCTACCGATTTTGCAAAGCGCACCGCTCCGGGTTTTTCGACACGTACGACAGCTTTTTTTACCAGCGGCTCCGCCAGGCAAATGGCTGCCAGGTCACTTGCCAGCGCTTCAACGGTGAAACGCTGTACAGTTTCGGCGTGTGCCTGTACCTTTTTGGATACTGTGCGATAGTTTACACAGTCGAGAATATCATCGCTTTGTGCGGCCATTAATTGGTCGCTGAAAAGTGTGATATTGATGAGCATTTCCTGCGGTTTCTTGCGTTCCCAATCTTCGATGCCGATAATGCCTCGAACGACAAGATCTTTGATGATCGTTTTATCCATAGAATTCTCCTGAGGCTATATAAGATGCCGACCACCATCTAGATGAAGGATTTCGCCCGTGATATAAGCAGGGCCTGTTAGCAAAAATAGCAGCGCCTCACCAACTTCATCGAGATTGGCCCAGCGTCCCGCGGGAACCTTGGCGAGCAACTCATGGGTGGGTGTGCCATCGCTGGGTGGCAAAATGGCCCCGAGAGCCAGCCCGTTGACGCTGATAGTGGGTGCCAATGCCGTGGCTAATGATTGGGTTAGCGCGGCCAGCCCGGCTTTACTGATGGTATAGGGGAAGTGATCGGCCCCGGGGCGCAGCGCGCGCCAATCGAGAATATTGATAATGCGCCCCGACGCATTTGCAATGCGCGCCGCCGCAAATGCCTGGCTCAGTAAAAAGGGTGCGCTCAGGTTGACTCGCAGATTCATTTCCCAATCCTCGAGCGTGGTCGTTTCTAGTTTCAGTGCATCGAAAACCGAGGCGCTGTTGACCAACGCGTAAAGCGGGCCAGATTGCAAAGCCCGCGGGATGATTTCGGCAATTTGTGCCGGGTCGTTGAGATCCGCCTGAATGATATGTGCATCGCACCCTAAAGCCTGGATTTCGGCCTGGGTTTCTGCGGCTTCTTCGCGTGAATGTCCGTGATGCAGAATGACATCCCCGCCAGCATTGGCTACAGCTAACGCCATACTCTTTCCCAAGCGCCGCGCGGCACCTGTGATCAAGACGGTTTTACCCTTGAGGAGCATGGGCTTTTTCCAAGCGAAGTTGCATGTAAAGACTGAGTGCCAGCAAAATCCAGGCGAGAATTTGTGCGATCCGCAGGTTGTTGACTACTAATACACTGTCACCGCGAAAGGCTTCGGTGAACAGGCGCGCAGTTGCACTGATGGAAAGAAATCCCCAGAAGATTCCACCGGGCAGCCCCAGGGCCGGGTTTGCTTTTTCCCGTGTGTGGTACCAGAGCCAACCCAAAATCAGTATCGACAGTATGCTATCGTAGATCTGCACGGGATGGCGATCCAAACCCCACAAATGAATTCCCCAAGGCAAGCTGGTTTGTGTGCCAAAGGCCTTCCCGGAAGCGAAATTGGCGAGATGAAATCCGATCATCGTCACAGCAAGCATCGGGGTGAGCGCATCTAGCGTATGAAAGAGATGGAGCTTCTGCCGATTGCCGAAAACGAGCGCTGTGAGCAAGCCAATGGCTACACCGCCAACTGGATCGAGCAGACCGGGGTTGAGTGAAAAAATATTCAACGGCGCATCCACGAAGGCGGCGCTATGCTGGGCGGCGAAACTCAGGCGCGCACCTATCAACCCAGCGATCAACGAAATGAAGGTAAGGTTATATAACGTGCTTGCATTGCTGTGAAAACGCGTGGCCAGGTGCTCGCTCAGCGATAGACCCAACCAAATACCAATGATGATGAAAAGCCCGGGAACTTGTAGGGCAAGTGGGCCAATTTGTAGGATGGGCAACATCAGGGCATCTCCTCCAGCAAAGTTTCAACGCGAGTTCGCAGTAAAGTTTCGGACATCGGGCCACCGATGACTACTTCTTGGATGATGCCATCATGGCCGACGAAGAAAGATGTCGGTAATGAGCGCACTTGATAGGCCTGTGTAACGCGGCCATCGACATCTAAAAGGATCGGGAAGGTGAGATTCTTTTCGGTAGCAAAAGCCGCGGCATTGAGGACGGTATCCTGGTTGGTGGCATTGACGGCCAGAATCACAAACCCTTGTTCTTTAAAGTCGCGGTAGACGCGCTGCATGGCGGGCATTTCAGTGCGACAGGGTGGGCACCAACTG
>CALCSH010000141.1 GCA_937893815.1 uncultured Anaerolineae bacterium
ACCCGCCACACCCCCAAATCTGGGAACCTCCACGCAAAGTCTCAAAGAGCCTGAATATAAAAAGAGTGCACTTTCGGCGCACTCTTTTTTTGTATTTTTACTCCGCAGGAACTTCTTCCGTATCAGGCAGCGGTTGCCCGATTCCCAGGGGCTGCCATTCACTGGGGTCCAGGCGCAGGCGATGGATTTCTTCGCTGCGCGTGTGCGTATCAGAAAAGCCCTGCGGGGCAATGAACATCGCCTCGCCATCCAGTAAGCCGGAAATGCCGCGCTGGCCAGGCTCGGGACGTTGATCCTGGCAAAAAGCGCAGGTGGAAGGATCGTGAGACGAATACGTGAGCGGCTCTTCGTAGGTGGAGATAAATCCCTCGAAGTTGCGCAAGATCACTTTGTGGTCGGACTGGCTGATGAGGTAATTGGGTGCGACAGGGATTTTCCCGCCGCCGCCGGGGGCATCCACAACGAAAGTGGGAATCGCATAGCCCGATGTGTGGCCGCGCAACCCTTCGATGATTTCGATGCCTTTGGAGACCGGTGTACGGAAATGTCCGGAACCCACAACCAGATCGGCCTGATACAAGTAATAGGGACGCACACGAATGCGTACCAGGTCTTGCACCAATTGGCGCTGAGTGTGTACGCAATCATTGACACCCGCCAACAGTACCGCCTGATTGCCAAGCGGAATTCCAGCGCGCGTCAGGCGATCTGTGGCCTGCGCCAGTTCCTGGGTGATCTCGTTGGGGTGATTGACATGAATATTCATCCACAAGGGATGATATTTTTGCAGCATATCGGTCAATTCATCGGTGACGCGCATGGGCATGAACACCGGCACGCGGCTGCCAATGCGGATAATCTCGATATGCTCAATTTTACGCAAGCGTGACAACAATTCTTCGAGCAGTTTGGGGGCCAGAGTCAGTGGATCGCCGCCGGAGAGCAGCACATCGCGCACCTGAGGCGTGCGGCGCAGATAATCGAGTTGCATTTCAAATTCGGCACGCGAGAACTGGGCTGTGGGGTCGCCAACGATGCGCGAGCGCGTGCAGTAGCGACAGTACGAAGCACATTGCGTGGTCACCAGCATCAGCACGCGGTCGGGGTAGCGGTGAACCAACCCCGGCACCGGCGAGTGTGCGTCTTCGGCCAGCGAATCGCGCATCATGCCGGTATAGAGATCCATCTCAGCGTCGGTGGGAATCACCTGTTGACGGATGGGGTCGTTGGGGTTGGACGGATTAATCAAGGAGATGAAATAAGGCGTCACATCCACACGAAACAGGTGATTGGCCGAAAGGGCGCGTTTTTCGCTCTCGGTGAGAAGAAGGACCTGCTCGATCTCTTCAATGGAATTCAGACGGTGGCTGAGTTGCCAGCGCCAATCATTCCACTTCTCGTCGGGAATGTCAGCAAAAATCGGCGCACGCCGGGAAGTGAACTCACGTTTAGCCATTCGCAATCTCTGCAAAGATACTATCGGAGATGGAGGTTACAATATTCGGAGCGGGTTCCAGCATGCTGCTCATGGACTCAAAAGGCATGGAATAGCGCTCGGCGGCCAGGTAAAGAATTTCGTCGATCATGGTGTTGTAGGGCAATCCCTCCGCGGCGGCCATAATGCACAGATCGCTGACCGATGGATTCAACCCTGGCAGAGTGTTGATTTCCATCAAGTATATCTCATTATCGGCACCCAGACGAAAATCGACACGGGCCACATCGCGCACTTCCAGGGCTTCAGCCGCCCGTCGGGTGAGATCAATCAGCCGGGCGCGCAGTGATTCTGAGATATTTGCCGGGCACAGGTAGCGTGGGGCGTTGTCATCATCGAGATCGAGCGCTTTGGCATCGTAACCGTAAACCGCCGGGCTGACACTGGGCAGCGTGTCAATTTCGAGAATCGGCAGCCAGTGATAGCCATCTGTATCGTACAAATCGGGGCGGCGGCGGTGGGTGGGGTTACCGGGGTTGCCAATAAAGCCGACCGTGAACTCGCGCCCTGGGAGAAATTCTTCGACCAGCGCCGGTTGGCGGTAGGTATTCAAGACCCAATCGACTCGCTCGATCAACTCTTCGTGATTATTGGCAATCGCCTTGCCATCAATGCCCATACCGGTGCCCTCGCGGGCTGGCTTGACAAACAGCGGGAACGCTAATTCGATATGCGCAGCTTCATCGAGACAGGTGATCTCGTAATAGGGAGCGGTGGGCAGGCCTTGCTGCTGCCAGATGCGTTTGGTTTGGGTTTTATCGAGGGAAATGGCGTTGGCGACCACCTGCGAAGCGGTGTAGGGGATTCCCATTAACTCGCACAATGCCGGAACCTGGGCCTCGCGTCCATTGCCAGTCAACCCCTCGGCAATATTGAAGCAAATATGTGGGCGCAGGTTAATTAATGCTCCAGGCAGGGTATGATCGGCCTGTAGAAAGTGAACCCAGTGGCCGTCGGCCTCCAAGGCTGCGGCAATCGATTCAATCGTCTCCAGACGATCAAACTCTGCCCCAGCGTCGGGAGGATCATCGGCCTCGCGTTCGAAATCATCTTTTAGATTGGCAATCAATGCAATACG
>CALCSH010000142.1 GCA_937893815.1 uncultured Anaerolineae bacterium
CAAACCGGCTGATAAATTGCGGATCCGAGGACAAATGGGGGTGAATTAGTTTTATCGCAACAGTGCGGCGCAGATTAGGGTCATTCGCTCTAAAAACGGAAGACATGCCTCCGGCGCCAAGTAAATCCTCAATTTCATAACGGTCACTTAGTTTGCGACCTAACCATGAGGGTTCAGACATAAGATACCTCCAATAATTCCTTTGATATTTTGCTGAGTTGTTTACATTTCATATGGGAGAATTCCTAAAAAGGGTGTGCGTAGGTCTGCGCCCAACAAGCACACCCCATCGTTAAGGATTCTATGGTTACAAAGTTGAG
This sequence comes from uncultured Anaerolineae bacterium, assembly GCA_937893815.1. Lineage (GTDB taxonomy): Bacteria > Chloroflexota > Anaerolineae > Anaerolineales > UBA11858 > NIOZ-UU35. The sequence continues at coordinate 321 of CALCSH010000142.1, forward strand.
GTGTGTCTATCGATCAACAATCCACAACCAGGTATTATTAAACTGACAATTGGTCGTCCCGGATTCGTTCAGAGCGACCATAGCCACGAAACCACGCTCAAAATAGGGTGTGTCCGATTGGATGATGGCAAGATTAGGTTTGAAATTCCCCTCAATACCGGTGACCAAATCATTATGGTCAGACATTGCTTGATTGAATTGGGCAAGTTGTTCTGCCGACGCATCTGCCGGGGGCTGGGTTGGAGCCAGCGGCAACACTAGTATTGGCTGATCTCCTGCCACGGCTTGACCAACCTGAAAACCGTTGGTAAAAATTGTGATCGTATTGCCACGTCCAACGACTGTCAAACGATTGGTTGCGCCATTCTGGGAATTGAAATTGGGGTCAATCCCGTAGGCATAATAATCGATGCCGTTACGCAGTTTCCCATCCAACATGGAGTTAAAAACCACATGCCCATTCGCTCCCCGGGTTGCAATCACCAGATATTGGCTTAACGCATCCTGATTGCCGTTTGAACGCAAGACAAGGCCACAACCCGCTAATCCCGTTTTCGTATCCCAGGTAATATCAGTTGAAACGACAAAGTTTTGTGCAACAGTGCCCATAAACTGGTTAACATAATCGTATTGCATATAGCCTGTCACTGAAAGCGCTGCCGGGGGATGTACCCAAGCTACATGGCCGTTGGCGGGATTAATCCCATATGTGGTTAGCTCTTCCTGGATCGGCGCTTCGGCCGTCGCCGTTGCCGCCAAAGCCTCAGCATCGAGGCCCGCGATGGCCGCCTGGGTAGCCGCTGCCGAATCCGCGCTGGCAGTGGCTTGTGCGACGGCTGTTTGCAGGTCAGCCTGTGCATTGAAACCGTTCCCGGCTCCGGCAGTCGCTGTCAGCGAGATGGATTGCCCAAGTGCTTGCGCTGTCATTTCCGGGGCGCTGAGCCCTCCGGTACAAGCAGTCAAACCTAATGCTAGTACCAGAATCGCAAGGTGTAGTGATCGGAGCTTCATTTAATTTACATCCTTGCGTTTTTGCAGGAAGACGATCCCAATAAATAGGATCCCACAAATTACCAGTTGGGCTGCCCAGGTTTTGAAAATAAAGAACCAGAATTCTCCAGCATTGTCTCTGTTGACAAAAGCATAGCCAAACTTCTCATTATATTTTTGTAAAATGGTTTCAACAGGTTGGATGGCTGAAGCCACTCCCGCCTGATGCATAATCGAGGCCTGTTGGTAGGCAACGACTTCCGCCTTATAAACCCCAATCTCCGCCTCATAGGCAGCAAACTCAGCTTTCGTATTGGCTTGAATCTGTCCCACTTCATCTTGATATTTTTGCAATTCAGCAAGATATGCGGCTACGGCCACGGAGTCCGATTGGTCAACAGGTTGTGCCGGAGCATCTGGAATCACTGGATCAACAGGCCGAACTGGTTCTGGGCCAGGACTTTGCGGCAATGCCTCATCAATGGCTGGATTATAAAACCGTCCATTGCCAGGGAAATAACAAGAATCTTCACGCAGTGCATTTGCGCCCAGACATTTACATCCATTGGCGAGCTTATCATCTGCCGACATGGCACTAATTTGATCCGGTGGCAAAGCCATACAAACGTCAGCGGCGATATCCGAACCCACCCCCAAAGTGCCTAAAAAGCCTTGAAAGGCCCAACGGGTTGAAGTAATGCCACTAAGAGCTTTTGGCATTGGCACCAAAACCCCGCCTAAGACGATCTGAGGCAGCATTAACAAGATAACGATCAGCGGAGCGGCATTGGCTGTCGGGGAAAGCGCCGAAGAAAATAGGCCCAGCATCATCCCCGCCAGGGTAGCTAATGTCAGAGAAACAAACATCAGAACAAATTCAAAAATGCCACCCGGCATATCGAAAGCCAGGAAATGAATGATCATATACGTGGCTGTTTGGTAGAGCGCCAAAGCGACTGCCACCCAAACTTTTGAAAGCACGTAAGGCAAGATTTTCAAATTCACTAACCGCTCGCGTTTATAAATATCTCCCTCTTTTACAATCTCGCGCATCTGGGAAAGACCACCGATCATCACGCCGTAAATTGTCAACAAGAATAATGAGATTACAACATTATTCATATCCCCATTTACAAATTCAAAGGGTTTATTTCCCAAAACAGTTGCTAATAAAACGGACATCATTCCCATTAGCGGCGAAGCTGCTAACATGAGGCCCAGACTAAACCGGTCTTTTCCGAGAATCCGCAAGTTTCGTTTGGAGAGAATGATAAACTGCCGCAGTGCAGAAACCTTCTTTTGTTTTTCGGGGAGGGCACGCGCTTCAATATGCGCAGGGGCGCTGGCTGATGCCATGGCACTATTTTGTTGCAGGTACCCGGCTTTATCTCCTAATGCATCAATTACATATTTTTTGTAGGCAGGATGTTGACGGTAGCGTTCGGCCCATTCTTCGGGAGTTCCTTTGCTGGAATCTTCCAGGATGGCGTAGATCTGATCGAATTCCATTTCGCTGACGCGGCGATCACGTTCCGACCGATATTGGTCAAAGAAGGCCAACGCCTCATCGGGCGGACCAAACCATGATAAATAGCCGCCGCGAGCCAGGAAAACTACCTTATCCGCCAGGAAAACGTTTTTGGTCGCGTGTGTGATTAAAATAATCGTGCGGCCTTGATCTGCCATCTGACGCATCAAATGCATCAGGGCTGTCTCTGTGCCAGGATCCAGGCCGGAGGAAGGTTCATCCAAGAAGAATAAACCGGGTTTGGTGAGCAATTCAACACCAATTGAAACCCGTTTTTGCTGTCCGCCGCTCAATTCCATGATCTGATTGTCGCGTCGGTGGGCGATATCGAGCGTTTTCATCACCTCTTCTACCCGCTGATGACGTTCTGCCACGGTGGTGTCCGGTGGCATCCGAAGCTGGGCCGTATAATCGAGGGCATCAAAAACACTCAATTCCATATGAATGATGTCTTTTTGTGGAACAAAGCCAATGATGTCGCGGATAGCATCAAAATTCTCGTAGACATTAGTGCCATTGACAGTCACCTGGCCATGCGTGGCAGGGCGATATCCGGCGATGGCATCAACAAAGGTGGATTTGCCGCCACCACTTTGCCCAACAACGACAACAAACTCGCGCGGTTGAAATACCAGAGAAATATCTTGCAAAATATTAAGATCGTTCCTCACCCACTTGTTTAATCCAAGAATCTCAACTCGCAAATCGACCGAATCATTGAATTGCGATAGCGCTTCAGCCCCCATTACAAAGCGGTAGGGTCCGATGCGAACTGTATCGTTCCGTGCTAACCAGGTCTCTGTTTTGATGAGAACATCATTCACAAATGTGCCGTTGGTGCTGTCCAGGTCTTTGATCTTGAAACGCTGCCCGACTTTTTCGATCTGAGCATGGTATTGAGATACTTGCGGAACGCCTAAAATAACATCATTATCGGATGATCGCCCAAGCTGGACAACGGTATTATCGCCAAAGGCGATCTCGGTGGTCATGGAAGCCGCAGCTTCGGATGGGGAGATGTATACCATCGAAACCATCACACCCGGAACTTGCCCGCCAATACGGATGTTGGCATCATGTGTTAGAGATGTGGGAGATGTGAGTGGGTAACCATCTACAAAGATTGCGTTGCTGGCTTCTGGTAGGATCGCGATCTGATAGCCGCCGGTAAAGATCTTTTCAAAATAACCATGGTTACGAGAAACAACCGGGGAAGCAATCACGATATCATTATCGGCACCCCGCCCAAAGGTCAACTTTTGTTTATTGAGGGTGTAGATCGTTGGCACAGAGCCGGCGATCGCCACCGATAACTGCGGAGGCACATCGATCGATGGCAAAAACTCACCAACCGTGGTGTGGGATAATCCACCAGGAGCGCCTGCTACCGTCTGAGACAAACCGACAGGCATTTCTACCATTGTGGAAAGTAAGGGGTTTAAAGATTGAACTTCAGATTCTTCTTTTTTCGGGGGGACGCCGACAACTTCATACTTCACCATGACCGAATGGCCAAAGCCGATTTCTTCGCCACCTTGTAATAAGAAAGCCCCCGTTATCTTTTCGCCGTTAATGAACGTGCCGTTGCTACTCCCAAGGTCTTCCAGTGAGTAGCTATCCCCACGCCTGGTGAGTCTGGCATGATTGCGGGAAACCGCGTTGTAATCCAGTGGCCAAGTATTCGCCGGATCACGTCCAATTGTAATTTCCTCACCTGTCAATTTGAATTCTTCACCAGGGTTCGGGCCTTTGACTAGAATTAGTTTAATGTTAACCAATGAATCCTCCTTACGAATCACATAGGGTAAGGTGTTAGAAAAAAAGAACATGCATATCTATGA
>CALCSH010000143.1 GCA_937893815.1 uncultured Anaerolineae bacterium
CTGTTCTATGCGTGCTAATCTCCCTCTCGCTGTCTGACAACATTTGCGCGCTCACGACCAGCACACAACGGCCCAGTATTCCCGTGTTTGGCTATACGCATATCGGGGCGGATGGTAATCATCTCGTGGACGGAGCCGGGAACCTGCCGCATTCAACCTGGGTGGATATTGCGCTGGACGGAATTCCAATGTGACTGGCAGCCGTGACCGACGGAAATTCCAGCCTTTGGGCAGCGGTGCTCGCCGATGGCCGCGTGGTGGCTTTCCGCGTCAGCGCCGAGGGAGCAGAACCCATTTCCATTGCGCCGAATCAACTCTCGCCTTCCGCGCCGCCGATGCTTGTCTGGGATGAAGAAGAACTTCGTCTCTTCGCATCCACACTGGAAAACGCATCTCCCCTCACTCATGCAATCCAGGTTCAAGAGAAAACCGTCTTTATTGACCGCACAGGCGATTTGCATGTCGACGATCAGATATTGGCGGTGAACGCCATGCCAGATGCGCGCCTGCTGCACGATGAACTTGGGCGCGTGCTGTTTTTGAGCGGGCCAACGGAGGTTTACGATCACGGCGTGCTCGGTGATGCACTGGAAGCGACACAGATCAGCCTGGTCGAAACGTTGCCCGAAGTACACAATCTGCGCACAATTGAAATTCCTGCGGGGCAGGTGATCGAAGGAATCGCACCGATTTGGGCTGACCTGAATGGTGATGGCCAGCGCGAGATTATTGTGACTCTCAGCAATTCCACGCAAGGCGCTCAACTGGCAGTATTTGACGAAATGGGGACTCTTATCGGCCTCAGCGAACCGATTGGGCAAGGTTATCGCTGGCGGCACCAGATTGCGGTGGCTCCCTTTGGGCCGCATGGAGAGATTGAGCTGGTAACCGTTCTCACCCCTCACCTGGGCGGCGTGGTGGAATTCTTCCGCTTGGAGGAAAATCGGCTGGAAATTACAGCGCGATTGGGTGGATTTACTTCGCATGTAATTGGCACGCGCAATCTGGATATGGCAATAGCAGGCGATTTTGATGGGGATGGGCACCTGGAATTGCTGATTCCAAATCAGGCGCGCACCGAGTTGGGGGCGCTCCAACGAAACGGAGATGGAGCATCCGTTATATGGCGATTGCCGCTCGATGGAGTACTAAGCAGCAATCTCGGTTCGGCGACTTCAAAAGATGGAAAACTATGGGTTGGGGCTGGGCGCGAAGATGGCGTTTTGCGGGTATGGCTTCCTTAATTTCACCAACGGTTTAGCCATACGAACGCACACAATTCCGCCCCGCCTGTTTAGCGGCGTATAATGCGGAATCGGCGCGATCCAGCAGCGTTGCCAGATCAGGAAGATCGGGAGTAAGTTCTGCGACCCCCAGGCTTATGGTCACACTTGCGCCGCCTTCCGATGTGGCAAATACTTGGGCGGCCACCCAAAGACGCAGGCGATCGGCTGTAGCGATCGCTTCGGCAAGTTCGGTTGTGGGCAATATGATCGCAAATTCTTCACCACCATAACGGCCAACGATATCAAATTCGCGAACGCTCAGACGACACCCTTGCGCCAACTCGCTCAAGACGGTATCCCCAAGTGCATGGCCGTAGGTATCGTTAATGGTTTTAAATTGATCGATATCGAGCATAATGACCGATAACGGATGTTGGTACCGGCGCGCTCTTTCGATTTCAATACGGCCAAGCTCGAAGAAACGCCGACGATTATTAATGCCAGTCAGGCTATCGGTCGTTGCCAGCCATTGGATCTCTTCAAACAGGCGCGCATTTTCGATAGCGATGGCAGTCTGATTGGCAATTGTTTCTAGCAAACTCACTTCATGCAGCGTAAAATCAGCTTGATCATAACGATTCGTCACCGTTAACGTGCCTAATACTTCACCGCGGTAGAGTAATGGCACCGTAATAATTGCGCCACACTTTAACCGAATTCGTTGTCGTTGTGCATCTACACCCATGCGCGGGTCTACTGAACCTTTTGGCGACAACGCTGGTTTAAGTTCTTTCAGCACCCACCTGCATAAACCTTCTTCCCAAAACATGTTCTTGATATCCTGATCCGAAATGGAATCGGCTCCAGCTCCACCTTTGACGATTTTTTGAATATCATCAATCGATTCTGTCACGGTAATCAATATGACTTTATCTGCAGGCAACGCCTTGGCAACACTTTCCACCAAATTTGAAAGTAATTCATTCAAATTTTCTGTGTGGATTAGTGAGCGGGCGATATTATAGAGCATCTGGGTTTCAGCTAGTGTGGATTGGGTTTTTTCAAATAGCTGGGCATTATCCACGGCAATCGCCACATGGGCGGCAAAAGCAGTTACCAACCGTTTATGTGACTCGGTATAGAAGTGGGGCACTTTACTATCTACAGCTAGCATACCGATCACTCGGTCACGCACAATAAGCGGTGCTCCCAACCAGGAATAGATATGATCATGCGGATGCTCTTTAAACGGAGCATATTGATGGCGAGTATCATCGATAATAATTGCCTTGCGCTGTTGTACTACCAACGTATTCGGGTTGTTTCCGGGAATTGGGAAACAAACCCCGCGAACCATTTCCAGATCATCCCAACCGCGCCCTCCAACAATTTCGAGCACATCATCTCGCAACAACTGCACGGAAGCGCTATCATACGGAACCACACGTTCCAATTCCACGAGAATGCGCTCAATGGCTTCATCCTGTCGCAGGGTTGCAGCAACAACTGCTCCGGCCTGACGCAGTGTTTCGGCTTCTTCCCTAAGGCTGCGTTCTGCAGAAAACAAACGCGCGTGTTCCAGTGCCAATGCGGCACGCTCCGCAAAAACGGATATTAATCGTTCATCTTCCGCGCTAAACGCATTTATTGATTTACTTTGAATATCGATCACGCCGATAACGCGACTGCCAATTTTTAATGGGATTGCCAATTCTGAACGAGCATCTTTCCAACGCGGCGTATAATCTGTCTTATTCGGAACATCCGGCATATTCGTCATTTTCCCCAGCCGAATCGCCGCGGCCACACTTCCAAGTCCATCGAGTCTGATTTTATTCTCCGAAGCTTCAGTCGCGTATGGCCCCATAATCGCAATTTGTGTCAGGTCATCACCAGTTTCATTCAGCAATAGCAAGCTACAATTGGATTGTCCGAATTCCCCCAAAATGGTTTTTACAATTGTTTTGCCTAATTCTTCCAAAACGGGAGCACTGCTAAAAAACAATGTTTCTGAGGCGCGATACAATCGATTCAACTCCAGATTTCGCTCTTTGAGAGTCGCTTCGGATGCGCGCAGTGAAGCGGTGCGGCGGGCCACTTTTCGTTCCAATTCTGTGGCATGTTCCTGTATTTGCTCATAGAGGCGCGCTTTGTGAATAGACATGGCCGCATAACTGGCCAAAGTAGAAAACAAATCGCAATCGGCTTGATTAAAATCACCATTTTTTTTGTTTATGGCAGTGATCACGCCAATCGGTCTGCCATCAACTGATAATGGAGCAACGAGGAGTGAATGAGTTTGTATCTCTGTGACCCGATCAATTTCCCCAAAATGATCGACATCCTGGGACACGTCTGCAATAAATTCCGCCTGGCCGGTTTTTAACACACGTGAAACGACCCCTTTCCCAGGAGGAATGCGCAAGCCAACAATATCATCCACGGAGGCGCGAAAAACCAATTCCCCTGTATCCCAGTCCGGCATGAGCACGGAACAACTCGATGCATCGAGCAATTCAACAGCCTGCTCAACGATCAGTCGCAATAAATCGTCAACGCCATGTGGCGAGGATATAGCCACACTAATCTGATGCAAAGTTTCAAGCTGGGCAAGTTTATCGGCTAGCGATTTTTGAGTTTCAACCCTTTCCGTCACATCGCGGATCGAAGCAATGATATAAAACCCATCTTTTATCGGAACAGGCTTCAACTCTATATCCGCATTGAATTTACCACCATCTTTGCGTAAACCGCTGTAATTCAAACCCGAGTTCATGTTACGGGACTGAGGGTTTTGATTATATTGGTCGAGCTGGTTTTGGTGAGATTCTCTTAGTGCAATCGGAATCAGGAATTCCACCGGTTGTCCAATCAATTCACTGGCGGAATAGCCGAATAATTTTTCGGTTTTCTGGTTTACAGCCTGAATAATGCTGTGCTGATCAATAATCAGCAGAGCTTCTGGCATAGCTTCCAAGAGGAATTGATGAGAAAGTATTTCTTTCAAGAGATAATCTCTAGACTCGTTAGTTTCTTTTTGGGGCAATCTTACCACATTGGGCAGATTTAAATCTAATCAGGCGAAAGGGCCTCTAGGAACTGCCGTGAGAAACCCAGAATAAAATGGGGTGTGTGGGGCTACACCCTCAACACACACCCACTCTTTCGGCTTCCTTTGGTTCGATGTGGAGCAGTTACTAATAATAAATATATGTAGGAGACAGCAAAACAAGATACAATAATCCTATATGAAAGTACTACTGTTGCAATCCGATCCTGCGTTTGCACACCCACTCGCCAAAATATTCGAGCAACGCGGAGATGATGTTTCAATCATTTCCGACTTCGACCGCGCGATCGAGCTTGTCGAAACTGCAAATGCTAATCTCGTGATCCTCGATCTGCACTTGCCTGAAGATATTCTGACCACTTTGCTTAATGAATTCCAGCGAAATTCAACCACAAAACTGATGATTTCTGTTCGATACCCTGATTTGGAACGCGAATTAGCGGTAAAAAAACACTATGTTGGAACCTTTCTTCGCGCACCATACAACCGGGCATGGATCGAAGAAATTCTGACCAAAACGGAATTACCTCACGATGATACAGATCTCTCTGGCAGGAGCATTCAGGCGATGCTACCCAAAATTCGCCTGCCGGTTCGGATGCAGATCATTCTGCCATATCTCTTGCTCGCCCTGTTGCTGGCAATGGGAGCTGGTTATCTGATCAGTCGCGTGGCTTTGGATACAATCGAAAACCGGTTCGTGAACAATCTCATCGAAGTGGGCCAACTGACCTCCGCATGGATGGTAGAGGAAGAAAACAGCCGCCTGGAAACCTTGCGATTGCTGACATTTACCGAAGGCCTGGCAGATGCTATTCGCCAACAGGATGCTGAGCGTTTACGCAGCCTGACGTTGGGGCTGGCTGTCAATAATCAAGAGGAAGCGATCACCATACTAAACGCCGATGGCACATCGTTGCTCTCACTGCGACATATCGCTAATAGTGGCCCGGAATCGTTTGTTTACGCAAAGGGAGAAACCGGTTTCACTCACTACAGTTTTATTCAAAAAGTTCTAAACTTGGAAAGCGATGCCCAGGGAGATAAATTTGCAGGTTTAGTGCAAGAAGATTCCGTCAGTTATTTCTATGTCGCAGGGCCGGTAAAAGACACGGAAGGCCAGATTATCGGGGTTGTTTTAGTTGGACGGTCAGTTCCTACCCTGGTGTGGGAAACGCGCGCGAACCTTCTCGGGGAACAGAACACGCTTGCCCATATATCGATATACACAATGACAGGGCAATCGCTGAATTCCACTCTGCTCGAGAATGATCGTACTCTTCCGGAAGATTTAGTAGCTCTCATCTTGAGTCAGCAAGATCAAGAGAGTCTTCTGCGCCCGATCACAATGGCAGGGATTCGCTATCGAGAGATTGTTGGCCCCTGGGAGGTGCGCGGCGGAGACGACATCGGGTTGATCGGTGTTTCGTTGGCCGAACATTATCTCGTGCAGCCAAGTGCAATCACTCAGCTACAAATCTTTATTATTGCAACCCTCGGCTTTTTGCTCATCATCATTACGGGCATATTCCTGGCCGGTAAAATTACTAACCCCCTCAAACAAGTTGTAAAAGCTGCCGCGGATGTCAGCCTGGGCAAGCTCGACACTAGCATTGAGCCACAAGGCAGCAATGAATTAACTTTCTTGGCACATGCGTTCAACTACATGATTTCGCATTTGCGCGAAGGAGAAATTTATCGCGATCTCCTCGGGCGCGCAATTTCTCCCCAAGTGCGGGAGCAACTCCGGGGCGCATTGGCCTCTGGCAATTTAAAGTTGGAGGGCCAAAGAACTGTTGCTACGGTGATGATTACCGATATTCGCAAATTCACTGTAATTGCAGAAAACGAATCGCCCACCACGGTACTGGAATGGCTCAATCAGTACTATGGGGAATTAGTTCCTCTTATTATTGATCAAGATGGGGTTACCAATGAATTCGCCGGGGATTCACTGATGGCATTCTTCGGAGTTTTGCCGGTTCCTTTGCCCTCGTCAGAAAGTGCCTTTCAAGCCTGCCGTGCCGCAGTAAACATGATCGAGGCGATTGAGGTGATGAACGAACAGCGCCAAGCCCGCGGTGAACCTACCTTGATCACAGGTATCGGAATCAACACAGGGGATGTTGCTGCCGGAGGTATGGGCACTTCCAGCCGAATACACTATACAATTATTGGTGACACGGTCAATGTATCACAGCGCCTAGAAGATCTTACCCGGCAAACTGGTGAAACCAGTGCCCTAATCAGTCAGCAAACCTTCGATGCGTTGGGTGAATATCAATCTCAATTTGATTTTATTCCGATGGGCAAACATATCTTTAAGGGAAAATCGGAACCCATTACAGTTTATCGTATCTTCAAACAATTTTCGGAAGCGATCAGCTCTCAAAGTTCGCAGCGCATGAATATTAATCAGGCAACCCGCAAAGAACTCACTCAGGTAAAAGGAATCAACACAAAAAGGGCAGAGACAATTTTGCAATTCCGTAATTCAAATGGCGATTTTTCCACAATCCATGATTTGACTCACGTGCATGGTATTGGCAAAACTCTGATGGAACGCTTGAAACTACACTTTTGGGTCTCGTAGAAAGTCATGATCAATGCATTCATCTCACCTCAAAAAATACGCAAGGAATGGAAAAACCGTACGCTTCTAATTATTTTTTTTACATTTTTAGTGCTTAGCGGATTGTCAACGGCTGTGTTTTCACGCGGGCTGGGATCAAATGCCAGCACAATTTTTTTACCGGTATCCCTCCATAGTGACAAACTGGCTGATTATAGTCGCGATGATTCGCTCACATTTAGCCCAATCTCCTTAGCCATTATCGAGGCAGTTATTGAAGACGACCCGATCGAGGAAATCAGCGCAGCAGACCGTCTGGCCCAGATCACAATCGAGTTGCAAATTCCCATTCCTACAGCGACGAATCCACGCTCTTCCAATTCGGGAGCATCATCCCCACCCACGGCCAAAGTAGAGACTCCTGCAAGCCAGGGCGAAACGCCAACAAAATCCGCCAACACGGCGACCAAACCAGCAGCAGCGACGACAACTCCCCAAGCCACCCATTCCCCAGTGCCTAGTCGAACTGCTGTTTCAACAGTCACTCCAGCATCAACAAAAACAGCCGCACCTTCCGCCACCATCCAGGCCAGCGCTACACAACAGGCTACCAATCCCCCACAACCAACCATTGCCGTCAATCCAACAAAGGAACCCAAGGCGACAAAAGAGCCAAAGGCAACTAAAGAACCCAACGAAAATAAACCTACAAAGGAACCCAAGGCGACAAAAGAACCGAATGAAAATAAGCCCACCAAAGCACCCAATTAAGTAAGCGCTTCAACCCTCACGCACAATCCAGCCAGGCAGGCAATACAGTCAGTAAGTGCTCCATTACCTGGCGGGTTCCCTCCAGAAAATACCCTAAATCGCCATAGGCCTCGCTGCCCTGTGGGCATACAATATCACTCACTCCGCGCAAGATCAAACATGGCACTTGATTGCGTGCCGCCACCCAGGCAATCGCACCGCTCTCCCAATCTCCGGCAACAGCCCCATACTTCTCAACCAGGCCAGGGATTTCATCATAGAACAAATCCCGGTCGGCAGACGCCAATACGCCGCGGCGAACCCTGGTTGGTAAGTCTTCCTCCAGCCATGCCAGCTCCATTTCGGTGACGTAATATTCGATATGCGTATCGAAATCGCCCATCTGCTCAACAATATCATACACAACAGTGCGGTCTACCAGAATGATTTCCCCTTTTTCTGTCTGGCCATCGAAACCGCCACAGGTGCCCAGGTTGACCAGTAAATCAGGCCGCCAGTGATCGATGGCATATTGTGTGGATGCGGCCGCGGCGATTTTTCCCCAGCCACCGTGCAGGAATATCACGTCCCGGCTGGTTGTTGATGCTCCCAACCGAAGTGTGAACCAGCCCCCTACGGGAGTCGTGTGAATTTCCACTTGAGGGTAAATCTCGTTGACGACTTGCCACTCAATATCTGCGGAAATCAGCACCACGACCTGGGGAGGAGAACTTCCCCCAGATACGGCAGCCAACCTTGAGGGAGTCCGATTCGTCCGCTGCGATGTCATTTTTTAATCTGAATTTGGATACTGCCAATCGCCTGGCTGATATTCAAATCAATTTTTATAATGGACTGCTCATAACCCGGCGAGTAATAATAATCGCCAAGTTTTTCGAAAGTAGAAGGCACATCCAAAGTGGAGAGCGCTTTACTGACTTCGATACGCACAGCAGAATCTTTCGGCACCAGAATGGATATTTTGCCAATTGCCTGATTGATATCTGCCTGTAGTGTGGCACCATCAGGCAGAATCAACAGAAGGTTGCCCACTCCCTGACTGGTGCCCAGCTTGCTAATTTGCAGTTCGGCCAGATTCAAATCGATCTCACCAGCACCCATAGAAATATCCAAATCGAGCGGTATTTCAGGGGTAATATCCAGATCCCAGCCACGATTACTGCCCGGCAAAGCGGCTGTACTATGGCTGCGCAGGGTATAAACGGCTGCATCGCCCTTACGTTGATAATCACTGCGAATATCGTTCCGATTCGCCAGATGGACTTCGCCAGCAATCAAGGCAGTATGATCCTGCGAGGCTGCCAGAGTCAATCTGCCGGTAGCGGGGGATAACGAAATTTCCGCCATTTTTGCGCTGCCCAATTCCTGGTAGATTGCTTCACCCGGGAGCGTTTGCCCGCCCAACGCGGGAAGTCCGCCGCCAATCACCCACACCAGGCCAAATAAGATTGCAAAAATGGCCAGCAAACTCACGATCGAGAGCCACAAATAGCGCCGACCCAGAATCAAATCAACACCAATCGCGATCACCATAATCGGCCATAAACGCCAGAGTGTATCCCAAGCGGGCCATGCCAGCCAGCCGAAATTACTGATTAAAAAAACAACGCCCAGGCCGAACATAAAAACCGGCCCGGCAATTTCATACCGACGAAATAAAGCATCCAGACCAACGGCAAAGAAAATCAGCGGCCACAGGCGCCATAACGATTGAGTGGCAACGGGATCAATCACACCCAGGTTGGTCAGGAGGTATAACAGGCCTACCAAAATGAGAATTAGCGGCCAGACGATACTATTGCGGTGTTGCGTACTACGAGGTTTATTCATCATAATCGGTCAATCTCCTCAGCGCTTCCAACGGTATAAGAGAACGATTCCAGCGACAATCAGCAGGATCGGCCACAGGAGGTCGAAATCAAACCACCCAAGCCAGGAAATGCCCAACGATTCAAGCAGCCACACGGCTCCCAGAATGATCAGCCCGGCCCCAACAATGATCCCCGATTTCGGGTGCGGTCGATTGACAGCTTTCACAAAATCATCACCAACCACGCGCAGGCGCTCGCCGAAATCGCCTGAATTCGTAGCACCTTGTTCGGGAATCAATATCCACAATACGACATAAGCCCAAAACCCAACCCCGCCGCCAAAGATCAGCAAGAAAAAAGCCAATCGAATCCAGGTCGCATCCAGGCCGAGAAAATCGCCCAGCCCGCCGCACACGCCACCCAACATGCGATCTTCACGGCTGCGAAATAGTTTTCTTTCCATTAATTATCTCCTTTGACTCTACTGCAAAAAGCCGATGACGGAGATGTCCGCCGGAATAGATGGGGGTGGT
>CALCSH010000144.1 GCA_937893815.1 uncultured Anaerolineae bacterium
CTTTGCCCTGATGGTGATCGCGCATCCCATCCTTATGAAAACCATCTGGACGCGCGCTATCTATGATCCGTATTTGGGTTTCGATAGCCATGTGCTGCACAACCCCTCGCCTTCAACACCGCGGCACCTTTTTGGCACCGACGGCATGGGTCGCGATGTGTTCAGTCAGTTGCTCTACGGGTCAAAGATGTCCTTCACCGTGGGGATCACCGCCGCGCTGATCGCCGTCACACTATCTACACTCTTTGGCGGAATGGCGGGTTATTTTGGCGGCCTGGCAGATATACTCCTGATGGGCATCTCCGATGTCTTTGTATTGCTGCCTGCCCTGGTGATCATGCTGATTATCGGGTTGTTGGTGCGCCTGAATTGGTTTTTCATCGCCCTGATTTTTGGTATCCTCACCGGGCTGGGGAGTCAGGCCATCGTCGTAAAATCACACACCCTCACGATTGGGAACAAACCCTATATTGAAGCCGCCCGCGCCGCCGGGGGTGGTCATTTCCATATCCTGTGGCGCCATATCTTCCCAGGCCTGATGCCGCTGGCGCTGGTACACTCGGTGATGACCGTCGTCAGCGCAGTCCTCACCGAGTCGCTGCTCTCATTTTTCAGCCGTACCCACGATCATATGACCTGGGGAGCTATGATCTGGCTGGGGCAGCGCACATTTCACTGGTTTAGCCTGAACGGTCAATGGAACGCGCTGGTTCCCCCGGCACTGGCAATTATGCTTTTTTGTAGTGCGTTTTATCTTGTGGGCCGCGCTCTGGATGATATTGTCAACCCGCGCTTACGTCGGCGATAGCCCCAACGTTACTATCACACCATAGCCTTTTTGGTAGAAATTGTGCTAAGATTAGCCCAATGCTTATTTTGCTTGTCTCCGATATTCATGCTAATCTGACTGCACTGCAAGCCGTTTTGGATGATGCCAATGGCAGCTATGGCGCGGTCTGGTTTTTGGGCGATCTTGTTGGCTACGGCCCAGACCCCAACGAGTGTGTCGATGTAGTGCGCGCCCTGCCCGAACTAGTGGCGCTCATGGGCAATCATGATGCCGCTACAATGGGGTGGATAAATACCGATGCTTTCAACGCCGAAGCGCGCCTGGCCGTGCGCTGGACTCAAGATACGATTACCCCTGAAAATTTGACCTATCTCGAAGGCCTGCCTGCCAAAATTCAGATAGACGAGTCCATAACGCTTGCGCACGGTAGCCCCCGCCAGCCGGTGTGGGAATATGTGCTCAATACGCGTATAGCTACCGAGAACTTCCAGTTTTTTGACAATGATTTCTGTTTTTTCGGGCATACACATCTGCCTAGTATTTTCCATCTTTCCGAGCGAACGAGCCATGCTGATTTATTAGTACCTATCGTGGACAGTAGCTTCGATCTGAAACCGCGTTTGATGATCAATCCTGGCTCGGTAGGTCAGCCGCGCGATCGAGACCCGCGCGCGGCATACTCAATTGTGGATCTCGAAGATATGCGTGTTGAGTTTCATCGTGTAGCCTACGATATCTCCGCGGTACAGGCACGCATGCGCAAAGCCAAATTGCCCGAAAAACATATCAGCCGCCTCGAAATGGGTTGGTAGCGGGAACTTTTTCTGAAATTTGGGCGTCATATGGCTAACTGGATCAAAACTACCCAAGGAGTGTTTGCAATGAAAAAACAAAACCTTATTGCTTTTCTTTTGCTGGTTATTTTGCTCTCCGCCTGTGCAAGCAGGAGTATGCCCGAATCGTTGGTTGCCATTGAAAGCGATGGCTACGGCGGCGGTGCGGGAGAACGAGCGATTGCCGATATGGCAGCGCCCGCAGCCCCAATGGAAGCCGAACAAAGCGCGAATTTCTCAAATAGCGGTAGCGCATCCACCATACAGCGCATGGTAATCAAAAATGCTACCCTCTCGATTGTGGTAATAGATCCCGCTCTGGCGATGGATGATATCATGGCGATGGCAGAAGGCATGGGCGGCTTCGTTGTATCCTCCAATCTCTGGCAAACCAATCTGAGCAGTGGCATTACAGTTGATCAGGCCAATATCAGCATTCGTGTACCGGCGGAACGACTTGATGAAGCCCTGGATACGATCAAGGCCGGAGCGGGCGAAGTGCGCTCGGAGAATATCTCCGGCGAAGATGTCACCAGCCAGTACACCGATCTGCAATCTCGCCTGCGCAATCTTGAATCCGCCGAAGCCCAACTTGCCCAAATCATGGAAGATGCGATCCGTACTGAAGATGTGCTTCAGGTTTATAACAACCTGGTCAGCGTGCGCGAGCAAATCGAAGTCATCAAAGGCCAAATGCAATACTACGAGCAGGCTGCTGCGCTTTCCTCCATTAGCATCGATCTCACCGCAGATGCTGCCAATCAACCCATCCAGATTGGCGGTTGGCAGCCCGTTGGCGTTGCCAAAGATGCCATCGAAGCGCTGATTAATTTCTTGCAAGGCTTTATTAATTTCGTCATCTGGTTGGTAATCTTTATGGTACCGGTAATTCTGGTGATCGGTTTGCCGGTAACTTTCCTGTGGCGTGGTTTGCGCAACTGGCGTCGCCGCCGCAAGGCCAAGAAGCAGGCCGCAAAACCTGTCGAATAGTCGATACAACCCAATAAGTAAACAAAAGAAACCGTAGCAAATTGCTGCGGTTTCTTTTGTTTTTCGATATATAATTCTGCCTATGCAAAAGCTGCCTCAAGAATTTGAAACCCTGACTGGCCTCAGCATCGCCCCGCAGAAGCTTGCCGCGCTCACGATATATGCCGACATACTGGCCCAGTGGAATGAACGCTATTCCCTGACAGCGATTCACGATGCAGAGATGGTGCGGGTGAAACATTTTCTCGATTCACTCAGCGCCTTTCTGGCGTTGCGCAACACCCCTGTTGAACGCGTAGTTGATGTCGGCACAGGGGCGGGGTTCCCTGGACTTCCTCTGAAAATTCTTTGCCCGCAAATCCAGTTGACTTTGATCGAGTCGGTTGAGAAGAAAGCTCTTTTTTGCGAGCATATTGTCGAACGCCTGGAGTTGGATGGCGTTAATATAGTGCGCGAGCGCGCCGAGATCATCGGTAATGATATACATTTCCGTGAACAATTTGATTGGGCGGTGGCGCGTGCGGTAGCGCTGATGCCGATTCTGATGGAATATCTTCTGCCCCTGGTGCGTGTGGGCGGGCATGTGTTGGCTATGAAAGGGGAAACCGGCCCCGCAGAAGCACACGCCGCGGAAAAGGCTCTGGGTATTTTAGGCGGGCGTTTGAAGCGTCTACTGCCGGTGACTCTGCCCGGAGTG
>CALCSH010000145.1 GCA_937893815.1 uncultured Anaerolineae bacterium
GCGCGTTGAGTTTTCTGTTGAAGAAGGCCAAAAAGGACCGCAGGCTACGGAAGTAGTTCCTCTGTAAATTCATTGAATATGTAAATAAAAAGCCCCGTCAGAATATCGACGGGGCTTTTTTTATTAACCTGCATTATTTTGCAATATAGTTTTTTCGGCGGCATAGCTCATTTTTTGCAGAGCAAATTCGACTGGTAACCATACCAACGCATCAACCTCAGAATTTTCTTGAAATTCCCCATCTTCCTTTAGCAGCATATTCCAAAATAATACGACTTTAGCCACGCCATTTACGGTATAGGCAGTGCTGCCCGCAAAACTGATCAATTGGACTCGATATCCGGTTTCTTCGAATAATTCGCGCTCAGCGGTGGTTTGCCACCTCTCACCGGGCTCGCTCTTTCCCTTGGGAAGTGTCCAGTCATCATATTCTGGGCGGTGGATAATGGCTATTTCGCGGCCGGTGGGTGCATTACGCCATAACAAACCCCCTGCCGCTTCAATGACTTTTTCATACAGATATGGGTTGTTTTCACTCATTGTTGATTCTCCTGTGGAGTTTCTACTTTTATATTGATCTGGCTGCTGAAACCGTTACTCCTTGATAGCAAATAAACACTTTAGATATTCCCCTTCGTCAAATCCAACTGGGTGATCGCTGGGATGGCCGGTGCGCTCAATTTCACGCAATTTCACGCCCATCTGCCAGGCGGCTTCGTAGAGATTTCTAAAGAATGGCTCTGCAGCTATCCGGCTGGAACATGATGCTTGCACCAATACACCGCCCGGTTTCAGTACCTGTAATCCGAGGTGGGTGAGGCGTTGATAGGAGCGCAATGCCGTTTGAATTTCAGCGCGGCTTTTGGCAAATGAAGGCGGATCAATGATGACCAGACCGTATTTCTTTTTTGCAAATACCTGTTGGGAAAGTATTTCAAAGGCATCCCCGCACAGTGGGATATGTTGTGCAGCTCGAATATGGGGATGTGATTGATTGTATGTAAAATTTCGCGCGGCGGCATCCAGCGCCGGTTGGCTGATATCTACGCTGGTGATGGTTTTCGCGCCCCCGCGAGCGGCATATAGCGAGAAGCCGCCGGTATAGGCAAAAATATTGAGCACATCTGCCCCGCCACTTAACGCTTCAACTCGGGCGCGATTCTCGCGTTGATCAAGGTAAAAGCCGGTTTTATGGCCGTGTATTGGGTCCGCTTCTAAGGTAATACCATTCTCCAGGAAGGTAATCACCTCATCCAGCGGCGGACCGTGGAGCGAATCGCCATCTTTGAGCGTAGAAAGCGCTTCGGGGAGTGCCGTCACTTCACGGCTGAGACGGAGCAGAATCCGTTGGGGGGCAAAATCCAGCCACAAAGGCAACAGGTCCACCAAATGGGGAATCCAGGATGCGCTGTATATTTTCAACACCCAGGTCTTGTCATACTGATCCAACACCAACCCTGGGAATCCATCATTTTCGCCATGAATCAAACGATACCCGTTTGTATTGGCGGGGAGATCGGTGCGCAGTTCGAAAGCCGCTTGAATTTTCTTTTGAAACCACTCCGTATTAATCGTCGCGGGGTGGCGATGCTGTAAAACGCGCACCCGAATGGGGGAGTAGGGGTCGTATAGGCCGGCGGCTATAAACTGCCGTTTTTGGTCGAAGATAATGGCCAGGTCACCGGCTTGACCGGCGTGGCTTTGTTTGCGGATGGCTTGGTCAAAGAGCCAGGGATGTCCATGCCGCAGTTTGCGTTCTGCCGCTGGGGAAATCTGCATGGCAATATTTTTGCGGCTGGCGCGTTCGTCAGCGCGGGATTTTTCGGGTAGTGGTTTCATATTGCGGAATGGCACGCTAAGGGGTATCGACCCAAACTTCAACAAGCGATAAGACGGAGGTAAAATCTTCGCGCTTGTTGACGATGTGGTTGAAGTATTTCATGCCGTGGCGGTAGGCTTCCTGTGTGTCGAGCGTGCCGCGTTCGAGTGCGGTATACGCCAACAATACTGGAGAATCCCCCTGGAATTGGCGTACGGCGGCAGCAATTTCGGTGCCGTTCTTCTGCGGCATCATAATATCAATCACCCATACTTTGGCTCGAATTTGCTCCTGCAGAATGGCTTTATGGGCGAGTGCGGAATTGCTAAATGTCATGAAGTGCCATTGGGGATATTTCCAGATCAGATACTGTTGGAAAATATCCGTTACAGACACTTCATCGTCGATGATAATAATATCGTATTCAATCGGGGGCATTTTTTACCTCAATACTGTTGGGCACTGGTTCAGTTGAATGGGAAATATTGGACAGAAAAGAGTTGATGCCAAGAAAAGTCGACAAAGAGAACACCTAAGGCAACAGCAGGCACTTTTTTCGTGGTGAAATGTTT
>CALCSH010000146.1 GCA_937893815.1 uncultured Anaerolineae bacterium
CAACTTCCGCATCATCATCAAGCATATCCTGCCACAGGTGATGCCGCTCATTATCGCGCAGGCCGTACTTGACATTTCATCCTCGATCATTGCTGAATCCACGCTGAGCTTCCTCGGCCTGGGCGACCCAACACTCATCAGTTGGGGCATGATGCTGAATTTTGCGTTCGAGCGCGCCATCAGCCGCAAGGCCTGGTGGTTTCTGCTCCCGCCAGGAATTGCAATTGTGTGGGTCAGCCTGGCAATTATTTTGATCGGTAATGCTCTGGAAGAGATCGTCAATCCGCGCTTAAAGACCCATCATCTGTTCAACCCCCGCAACATGATTTCTCTGGTATTGGGCAAACCGCCCTTGGTGGAACCTGAATCCTCACAAGAGGTGACTTCATGACCACGCTGGAAGTGCGCAACCTTTCGATTAACTACATAACCGATGATGGCGTCGCCCTGAATGCAGTCGAAGGTCTGACCTTCTCGCTGGAACAGGGACGTTCACTGGGGCTGGTTGGCGAGAGCGGCTGTGGCAAGACCACGGTCATGCTCAGCCTGATTCGCCTGTTGCCCGAAGCCGGGCGTATCGTAAACGGGCAAGTCCTTTTCGAAGGCCGCGACCTGTTGCAGATCAGCGAGCGGGATATGCAAGCCGTGCGCTGGAAGGATGTCTCGATGGTCTTCCAGGGAGCCATGAACGCCCTCAACCCAGTGCGGACGGTCGAAAGCCAGATCGTCGAAGTGCTGCAACTGCACAGCATCGTCAACTCGACCAAAGATGCCCGCATACGCACCGGGGTACTGCTCGAACTGGTGGGAATCACCGCCAAACGCGGCAAGCAGTATCCGCACCAGTTCAGCGGCGGGATGCGCCAGCGCGCGGTCATCGCCATGGCTCTGGCCTGCAACCCGCGCATCCTGATCGCGGATGAACCTACCACTGCATTGGACGTCATGATCCAGGCCCAGATCATCGAACTTCTAGAGCAGTTGCAACGAGAGCTTAACCTGTCCCTGGTGCTGGTCACCCATGATCTGGGCGTGGTGGCCGAAATGTGCGATGACGTGTTGGTCATGTACGGTGGGACGGTGGCCGAATACGCCAACAGCGACACCATTTTCAACAATCCACAACATCCGTACACTCAGCGCCTGCTCAAGGCCTTCCCTGATATTGCCGAACCCGGCTCTGAACTGGCCTCCATCCCCGGCAACCCGCCGCGACTGGATAACCTGCCACCCGGTTGCCGTTTCGAACCGCGTTGTCATGTCGGCAACGGTGAACCGATATGCCTAAAAGAACTGCCACCGCTGGTCGAGATCGAGCCGGGGCATCATGTTGCCTGCCACCTTGTGGATGAGAAAGAGTCTCATGAAAAAAATACCCATCCTTCAAATCGAAGACCTTTATAAACAATTCCCGGTCACACGTACGTTCACCGATCGCATCAAGCGCGCCCCAAAACAGGTTGTGCATGCGCTGGACGGCGTTAGCTTTACAGTAGATCAGGGGGAGATCCTGGCGCTGGTTGGCGAGTCCGGTTCGGGGAAGACCACCGTAGGGATGAATGTTCTGGGCTTGCAAGTGCCTACAAAGGGGCGCATCCTGTTTGACGGGTATGATGTGGCCGATTGGGCAACGGGCAGGCTCAGGTCTCGGAAGAACGGAGATGAACTCGGTCGCTTGAGTCGACGCAAACAAATCCTGGCCCTGCGCCGACGCGCACAAATGGTTTTCCAGGATCCATACGAATCGCTCAATCCGCGCCAGACCACCTGGGAGATCGTGGTCGAGCCGTTGGAAATCCATCACCTGGGATTGAGCGCAGACGAAAAAGAAGCCCGCGTGCGCGCCGCGCTCGAAGATTGCGGGCTGGCTCCGGCAGACCATTTCTGGAGCCGCTACCCGGACGAATTATCGGGCGGGCAGCGTCAGCGTGTTGTGGTTGCGGGCGCATTGGTTCTGGAGCCGGAACTGCTGGTGGCCGATGAACCGGTTTCCATGCTGGATGTGTCCATCCGTGCCGACATCCTGACCCTGCTGCAATCCCTGCGCAAGGCGCGCGATATTACCATTATCTACACCACGCACGACCTGGCGACCGCCGGGTATTTCACCGACCGCATGGCTGTCATGTACCTTGGGCGCATCGTTGAGCTCGGCTCGACGGTGGAAGTGCTCAAAGAGCCACACCATCCGTATACGCAAGCCCTGGTCTCGGTCGCGCCGGTGCCCAACCCGCGCAAACGCCGCAAGCGCATGATCCTGCAAGGTGAAGTGCCTAACCCGATCGATGTGCCCAGCGGTTGCCGCTTTCATCCGCGTTGCCCAATTGCGACGGAAGAATGCAAAATGACCGATCCACCTTATGTGGAGATTTCTACGGGGCACAAGGCGGCTTGCTTGAAGATATAACTCTATTGCTTGAATGGGAAAATTTACAGAAGAGATAAACCACCGAGACACAGAGCCACTGAGATATTGGTCAGAAAGTTTCCAAAAAAAACTCTGTGTCTTTGTGACTCCGTTGTCAAAAAAAGAAATAACATGAAAACACTAAAATTTCTAAGCGATGCTGAAATCGAAGCCATGCACCACGCTACCCTGCGCATCCTGAGCGAAGTCGGCGTGACCCTGAACCACCCTGGCGCGCGTCAGATGCTGACCGACGCGGGCGCAACCATTCACCGTTCGTGTCGCGAGCACGACGGTGCGAGACGGCAAAATGATCGCGTCTGCCTGCCGCCAGAACTTGTTGAAAATTGCATCGCCAAATGCCCGCCGCAAGTCACCGTACGCGGACGCAATGGTACGACCAAAATCCTCGGCGATGGCTCTCTAAACTTCCACAATCTGGGTGGAGCACGCGATATTCACAACCCCGCCACGGATGAGCACCGTTTCGCCGTTTTGCAGGACGTGCGTGACTCTACCCGCCTGCTGGATGCCCTGCCCAACTGCAACACCATCACACCTTTCTTTACCCAATCCGATGTGCCGGGCGAATTGATGTCCCTCGCCATGTACCGCCACGCCATGCCCTTCACCACAAAGCCTCTGCAAGGTCCCGGTGTGCAGGCTGCCGCTGAAGTGAAATATGCTGTGCGTATGGCCGAAGTGCTTGGTCCCGCCCCTGAAGTGCTGACACTGAGCGTTTCCCCAGTCAGCCCGTTGGCCTTCCCCGAGCACGAAGTCGAAGCCATGTTGGAGATAGCCCGTCAGGGCGTCGCCTTTGCGCCGCTGCCCTGCCCAACCGCCGGGGCGACCGCCCCCTTCTCCATCGCCGGGGCAATTGCCCAGCAGGCTGCCGAAGTACTGGTCGCACTGGTGCTGGCGCAGCTTGTCCACCCTGGTTTGCCGATGATCTTCTGCGGACGCCTCGCCATGATGGACCCGCGCACAGGCATCTCTGTCTGGGGTGGGATCGAGATGGGACTCGCCTCCGCCGGGACCGTTCAGCTTGGTCACCGTTATGGACTGCCAGTCAACGTCTACGGTTTTTCCACCAACTCCCACGCCCTCGACATCCAGAATGGCTTCGAGCGCGCGCTCAATGCCGTCATCCCGGCGCTGGCAGGCGCGGACGAGTTGTCCGGCATCGGCGAGATGGAAGCCGGTTCGCTCAGCACCTATGCGCAGATGGTAGCCGACAACGAGTTTGCGAGCAGCATCCATCGTGTGCGGCGCGGTTTCGCTGCCGATGAAGATACCCTGGCGGTGGACGTGATCGCAAAGGTGATGAACGGCAGCCGCAATTTCATCGGCCAGAAGCACACCATGAAGCACCTGAAAAGCGGCGAGATGTTCGTCACCCAACTGGCCGAGCGCGGAAGCTGGGAAAGCTGGGATACGGGTGGCCGCCGGGGTCTCGGCGAGCAGGCCCAGGCGGAGTCTGAACGGATTTTACGTGAGCATCAGGTCGAGCCGCTGAGCGAGTCTCAATCCAAAGAACTGGACGCTATCATGGCATCCGCTGAAAAGGAATTGGTGAAATCATGAAACCTGAAAACTATTTGGATGCCTTGCTTTCACTACCAGGCATCGACGACGAACTTTGGCCACAAGTCTCCCGCGATGGAAAGTGGGTAGCCTGGACGTGGTTCCATACCGGCCCGGTGGCAGACGTCTACGTGGCGCCCACCGACGGCTCGAAGCCACCTATCCGCCTGACCGAGACCGACCAGAACACCTTCCTGGTTTCGTGGACGCCGGACAGCCAGGCTGTGATCGTGGAGCAGGATAAGGACGGCGACGAGCGCGTGCAACTGTTTCGCGTTGAACTCACATCTCCCCGGACCCTGAACCCGCTGACCGAACCCGAGCCGAATTACTACCTCCGTGGCGGGGCACTGCACCCCCACGAAAACTGGCTGGTATACGCCGCAAACAGACATCCTGAGACTGGCGAAGAAATAGAAGAAACCTATATTTATCGGCACGAACTCGATGGCGGTGAGCGCATCCCGCTGGCACACCAGGATGTAGGCGGTTACACCGAAGCCAAATTGAATGCGCAGGGCACGCATATCCTGTACTTCCGCAATGACCTGCATCCCGCCGGGCGGCAGATCTGGCTGGTGGGCATTGATGGCGAGGGTGACCACGAGTTGTTCAACTTTGGGGAGAACCTAAAAGCATTTGCGGAATGGCATCCCGATGGAGAGCGTGTTCTGGTGTTAGCCGAAACGAACACGCACCGCAAGCTCGGCATCTGGACTTTAGGCGAAACAGACGTGCATTGGGTTATCGACGACCCATCCCGTGGTATCCAGTTCGCCTTTGTCCCCGAAGGCTGTGACGAAGCTGTGGTAGTTGAAAACATCCAGGGGCGTGTGCGCAGTTCATTTTTAAATCTTGAGAATGGGCATGAAGTTGTCGTATCAGCAAAAGAAGGCAATCTCATTCCACTGGCTCCCACACCAGACGGCGCATGGGTTGGCTTCTACTATAGCGCCCGCCAACCGGGGGATGTAGTGCGCTTTGAGCGTGAGAACCCAATTCCAGGGAAATTCGTCACCCTGACGCGAGTGTGGGAACGCACATCTTTAAAGCCCGATCAGCTTGCCCCCACGGAAGATTTCCGCTGGGACTCCGTCGACGGCTTGTCCATTCATGGCTGGCTGTATAGGCCCTCCGGCGAGCCACGCGGAACAATTGTTTATGTGCATGGCGGGCCGACCTATCACAGCCCAGATTTTCTCAATGCGCAGATCCAGTTCTTTGTGAGCCAGGGCTTCAACGTGTTCGACCCGAACTATCGCGGCAGTACCGGCTACGGGCTGCCCTTCCAGCAAGCCATCCTGGAAGATGGCTGGGGTGGCCGCGAACAAGATGACATTCGCACCGGCATCGAAGCGTTAATTCAAGCCGGGGTTGCTCAACCGGACAAAATTGGCATGACCGGCACATCCTTTGGCGGATACTCGTCCTGGTGGGCGATCACGCATTTCCCAACCGATATTGTCGCAGCGGCGGCCCCCATCTGCGGCATGACCGATCTGGTCGTGGACTACGAAACCACGCGCCCCGACTTGCGTCCGTACAGCGCCGAGATGATGGGCGGCAAACCAGCCGAAGTCCCGGACAGATTCCGTGAGCGGTCCCCCATCCATTTTGTGGGTAACATCAAAGGCAAATTACTGATTATCCAAGGCGGGCAAGACCCCAACGTCACCCCGCAGAATGTAGAAGATGTGGTCAAAGCGCTCAACGAGCATAGTATTGCATATGAGAACCTTAATTTCGAAGATGAAGGGCATGGCATCTACAGGGTAGAAAATCAACGCATTCTTATCCTCCGATTAGTTGAGTTCTTTGAAAAAGCTTTTTCTTAGGTCTTCGAAACATCTTTGTACGGGCCAGCAATTTGTCAACCTCAGTAGTATAATCAACCTGCCCCGGTGATTTCCGGGGCAAGTTTGTGTTATTTGGAGAGCTATCAATGACTCAGTTGAAAAATCTATCTGAAACACCTGTTCATACCACGCCACCACCGTTAGTTCGGGTATCTGGAACCCATCTTGAAATGGGCCAGCAAATAGGCGAATCGCGTCGCAAAAATGTACAAAATAGCATTGAAAATGCGCGCAAATTAATAAAAGAAGCTTACCGTGAGTTGGAATTGTCATGGGATGGAGCCCTAATTCAGGCACGCAAATATTTGCCATTTGCCCAGGAGCGATATCCGCAATATGTCGATGAAATGCAAGGCATTGCCGAAGGCGCCAATATTTCTTTTGACGAACTGGTCGTGTTGAATGTATTGGAAGCGGTCACAATGGATGCTTTACACTTGACACGTTGTACCAGCATGGCTGTGAATGATGAGTACACAGCAGATGGTCACGTCTTAGTGGCACATAATGAAGATTGGATCCCTGATGACGAAAATGATGTCTTTGTGATCCATGCAAAGCCTAATGATGAGCCGCCTTACCTGGCAATGACCTATGGCGGCTTGATCTCCAACATTGGGTTCAATGCTTATGGGATTGCTCAAGTGATAGATTCTGTGTACCCAAATGACTCACGTATCGGCATCCCCCGCCTGGTTGTCTCGCGCGCTGTGTTGGCCGTCAAGACTCTCGGCGGCGCAATCAACCGGACGCTGATCCCGCATCGAGCAGCAGGTTACAATCATTTAATTGCTCATGAAAGCGGGGAAATTTACAATGTGGAGGTATCCGCGAGACGCTTTTCCATTATCTATAATAAGGATGGATACCTTGTACACACCAACAACTACCTATCGGAAAATATGCAGGAAATCGAGAATGATCCGGAAGAGTTGATCTCATCCCGCATTCGTTATTTCCGAGCTTTGCGATTATTGAATCAATCCAAAAGTCACACGATCAAATCTCTTCAAACCATCCAGCGCGACCATGTTAATTATCCGAATTCAATCTGCAAGCACGATTTTGGTGAAGGGAATCTGCTGGATCGCGAAAAGACCATCAATGCGATGGTGATTGACTTGACTGCGCGGGAGATGCACATTGCCTGGGGAAATCCTTGTAAAAACTCTTATCACACCTACCATCTCGATGATTAAACGCTACCACTATTGTACTTCCAGGCTTGAAAAGTTTTGAGAAATCAGGATGTACTGAACTGAATAACGAAAATAATGGCAATTAGCTCACCGTATGTTTTCACTCAAACAGAACCCCGTCTTTTTATGATACTTTCATCGCTTGATCTATTTGTCCAAAATGCAAAGAGTGCGAGAAAAAAACTGGTCATTACAGCCCCAATACTGAGAACATTGAACATCGTTGACCATGAAAACCTATCCACAATAGTTCCAATACCGACTCCAGCCAAACTTGCTCCTATGTTAAAGGCAAAGTCAATTAGCCCGGCTACAGTAGAAACCTCATGACGATCACTTAATACCATCGGTAAGATCGTAGTAATAATGGTATTTACCCCGTATAAGATGCTCCCCACCAAGACTAATAGAGCTGCACTCATATTGAGCAAAGTAGAAACTGTCGGAAACAGAAACAAAAGACCACCAACTACAATGAAGATAACTGATCCAAACCAGATTTCCTTACCGCGCAAAGGGCCAGCTACGAGCCAGCTAATGGCAAGAGTCCCTACTGTTCCAGCAATTGGGAAAAGGATCGAAATATTTGCAGCAGACCTGATCCCTAATCCATGGATATCAACAAAATAAGTTGGCCCCCAAATAATAAGGGCAAAAAGTAGCATTCCACCAGTAACAGCCGCTAATACCAAAGGCCAAAAGCGCTTTATTACCTGCGGCATACTGGGGTGTACATCTGCTTGCAAATTAGATTTAGTAGTTTCTTCCACTAGCCACATTGGATCAATATCCTGTGGTGTATCCCGAACAAACTGGAACCATGCCAAAGCAACCACGCCCATCAGAAGCCCTGGGATCCAAAAAGCAGACCGCCAACCAAAGTTAGCGACCAGCCAACCAGTTAAAAACCAGGTTAATGCGTTACCGGCAACAAAACTGGTAGCGTAGATACCGGCAACCTTTCTCCGCTGTTCTGTAGAGTGCCAGGTAGCCAAGACTTTTAATATTGGTGCCCAGCCCGTTGATTGAAAAAAGCCATTTAGCGTCCATGCGACCAGCATTAGGTTCCAATTGGCAATTGATCCAAATAACAAATTCATGGCGGTTGATAAAAGCATGCCACCGAACACTAATAAGCGAGGACTAATACGATCACCCAATTGCCCACTAATTAATTGGCCAAAGGCATAGGATAAAAAGAAACCGCTACCCATCAAACCGATCTCTTGTGATGAGATGTTTAAGCTCTGGCGAAGTTCCGGGATAGCAATGGAAAAATTGACGCGGCCCAAATAATATGACGCATAAGTGAACCAGCCCAACCCAATAATACGCCACTGCCAAAATCCCAGATTCATCTTATCCGTACTCAACTTTTGCATGTCCTTCTTATTGTGGATCATCATTAATTTATCTAGACCAATTATAAATTTAATTATCGTAGATTCGTTAACTGGCGGTGAGCAATACTTACTGAGACGAGGATAAGGACTGCATTGCCAGCAAAATGAACTTCGTGGTAAAGAATAAATTTGTCGGCTTTCTTCTTAAATAAGTCGAACTTATTATTTCCATCTTTAGATTTATTTAGCTAAATTTTCAGTACAGATCGTTATCGTTATCAGAATTATTTTTTAATAGCAGAAATTGTTTCTCTTATAAAAAACGAGAGCCTTGGTCTTCTGTATTTATTAGAGAGAAGCCCTAT
>CALCSH010000147.1 GCA_937893815.1 uncultured Anaerolineae bacterium
GCCAGCGCGTCCACCGACTCTTTATTCACCAGCACTTCAAGTTTGATCAGATCATCGACACGGTATTCGGCAAATTGGTAATCCAGCGAGGCATAGCCACGCGTACCCGATTTGAGATAATCAAAGAAATCAATAATCAACTCGGAAAGCGGAATATCAAAATTAAGTTGCACACGGTTAGCGGTGGGGTAATCCTGGTCGATGAAAATACCGCGCCGCGAGGTGGCTAGCTCCATGACAACACCATAATATTCGGTCGGGGTGAAAATTTGGATTTTCATCCACGGCTCGCGCACTTCTTCGATCTCACCGTCATCGGGCAATTCGGCGGGGGAATCGATCAGGATGGTTTCACCGTTCCTCAGCAATACTTCATATTCCACTGAAGGCGCCGTTGCAATAATATCCAGGTCATACTCGCGTTCAAGGCGCTCTTGGATAATCTCCATATGAAAAAGACCCAAAAAACCGCAGCGAAAACCAAAATTGAGCGCCTGGGAGGTTTCAGGTTGATAGACCAACGAAGCGTCATTGAGCTGTAATTTTGCCAGGGCATCGCGCAAATCTTCGTAATCTTCGCCCTCCACGGGATACAGGCCGGCAAAAACCATTGGTTTCACCTGTTGATAACCCGGTAATGGCGTTTCTGCCGGACGGCCCGCCAGAGTTACGGTATCACCAACGCGGCACTCGATTACAGTCTTCAAACCGGTGGCAATATATCCAACATCACCAGTGGCGAGCTTCTTCACGGCTTTCATTTGCGGCGAGAAAATCCCGATCTCCACCGGGGTGATGGTGGTGCGGGAGGCCATCAATCGAAGCGTATCGGTGGATTGGATCTCGCCATCGAAGACACGCACATAGGCAACCACGCCTTTATAGGGATCATAATGCGAATCGAAGATCAATGCCCGCAGCGGGTTTTCCGCGACTCCCTTTGGGGGTGGTACCTGCGCAACAATGGCAGCCAACACAGCTTCAACATTGCTGCCTGATTTGGCTGAGATTCTGAGAATCTCTTCCTCCGGAGTCCCCAAAAGATTGCTGATATCTTCAGCGATTTCATCGGGGCGCGCCGCCGGTAAATCGATTTTATTAATAACCGGAATGATCTCTAAATCGGCTTCCATCGCCATATAGAGATTCGCCAGGGTTTGGGCTTCGATGCCTTGGGCTGCATCCACAACCAGCAGCGCACCCTCACAAGCGTACATGGCACGGCTGACTTCATAGCCGAAATCGACATGGCCTGGGGTATCGATCAGGTTAAGCTCATAAGTCTGCCCGTCGGCAGCTGTATAGCTCATACGCACTGCCGAAGCCTTAATCGTGACGCCTTTCTCGCGCTCCAAATCCATGGTATCCAAAACCTGAGCCATCATATCGCGCTCAGAGATGGTGCCAGTGACTTGCAGCAGGCGATCGGCCAGCGTAGATTTACCGTGGTCGATATGCGCAATAATACTGAAATTACGGATGTGTTGAATGTCCATTTGCGGGGCGTAGTATAACCGATTTTGTTGAGATTAGGGATTGGTGATTTGTGGGCTCTCTGGGAATTGCCGTGGTAGGTATCCGTATTTGGGGGTGTGAAGCGGGCTTCGCCCGCTTCACACCCCCAAATACGAGGTTTCTCATGGCAGTTCCCAAAGAGCCAACTTTTGAGTAGAGAAATGCCAACCACAAAGAACACGAGGATGCACAAAGATTGTTAGCGGTTTTTTTGTGACGCTTTGTGGTTAGTTTTCCAGATTCGGGAGCAGGGTAATGATTTGTTCCTGCCAGTCGATGCCGGGCGCGGCAGGCCAGGTCAGCCATGCCAGAAATTCAATATTACCCTTGGGGCCTTCGATCGGTGATTGAATCAGACCGCTGATACTGAAACCTTGTTCTTCAGCAAACGTGAGAATATCCATCAGCACGCGGCGATGCACTTCGGGGTCACGGATCACCCCTTTGCCGCGTGCGGCATCGCGTCGTCCAGCTTCGAATTGGGGTTTGATAAGGGCAACAACTTCGCCCCTCACCACTCCC
>CALCSH010000148.1 GCA_937893815.1 uncultured Anaerolineae bacterium
ACGTCGTTGTTTGTCCTTTTTGACTCATCATATCCATCCCGCTAATCTGTTTTTTAGGTATGTGAATACGACTTTTCGAGACTTTTGTTAAGGTACTGGTGCTACGACTTTATGAGATTTGACAGATGATTACAGCAAACGTTCCCGCCGAATAATATAGACGGTGGCACCCCCCAAAAGCAATACGCCAAACATCAACCAGAATAACATGGCGGCGCGAGGTTCAAATTCTTGACTACTGGCAATTGCGGCCTGGGCAAATAACACTTCCAGAAATGCCCAAAGAAGCCAGGCGGTCCATTCGTACCAGGGGCGTCGCATAAAGCGAATCAGGCGATAATCATCATCATCATTATCATTATCCATGTCTCACGTCCTAATCTTCGCGGATGGTCTGTTCGGTGTCGATACCGTATTCGGGCAGATTTTGCCACCACCATTCTTCAGGATCTTTTTGTGCACCATAGCTGAAGGCATCGTCCATACTGCGCAAGAAGCCATCCAAGAGAGGAAGTTTGGCAATCCCGGCTTTGACCCAACTATGCAGCCAAACTTTATTCTTTTTCGAAAATGGACACACGGCGAAACATATACTGCAATTGGTACCGGCCTTTTCTGACATATAGGTGCGGCAACTGATGGAGTGTTCAAAAAATGCTTTGTGTCCAGGGTTCGACCAGGGGCCTTGTGTTTCCCAGGAAGTTTCATCGGCGAGGCTGAGCGCGCTGGCCGGGCAGGCCTCGGCGCATTTTTTGCAGGATTTGCAATATTCAACGATACCTGCATCGATGGGTTTGTCGGGGACTACAGGGATGTCGGTGATCATTTTGAACACGCGCACCATCGGGCCAAATTCGGGTGTGATCATTCGATTGAGACGCGATAACTCCCCAAGTCCGGCCATCACCCCCAGAGCGGGTGCGATGCCCAGCGCGTTGCTGGTTGCTTCGCCCAGGCATTGGTATCCCAATCCGCGTAAAAATTCTTGCGTTTTCTCTTGAATATCCCGGCCGCGGCTGTACGATAAAAGAGTAGTTTGCTCGGCAATCGCGGTTGGGGCGCGCTTCAGGGTTTCGATCGACATCTGCACGGTGTAGACAATTACCCATTTGGCTTTATTGGGTATGATGCGCTGGGTTTCCGTTTCGGATGCTTGCTCGGTGTCTTGGAAAATGAGTTCTTTCCCATCGGGATCGTGCGAGTAGATCAGTTTGCGGGTTTGATGATTGAGTTCGACAAAGCCGATCGTGGCGGCTCCAAAATGGCGCATGGCCACTCGAAGCATGCGAGTGGCTTCTTCGGGCGTGCCGCTCCAGGGGGGTACTGTGCGCTCTTGCGGGGTCAGGGCGTTTCGTGGCCCCAGAAACGAACGCGGCCCCCGGGCGCCTGCACTCTGGGCGGCATTTAGCGCTTGATCTTTGAGGGTGTAACCAGGCGTATGGTTGATGATGCGCTGTTTGGCGTTTTCTTGAGCAACACGCAGCAGATGCTCGTATTCATCTTTTCCGATCAGTTCGGCGAAGCCAGTGCTGCGCATGGTTTTGCGCGAGTCGAAGCGCTGAACCTGATCCCAATCGACTTCAATGGTGGGTGTTTCAACTGTTTTTACCCACCAGGGACGGGGGGCTTTGCCTGTGATGCCCAGTCGTTGCGAGGGTGGGGCTGCCTCCCGGCCTGTGCTGGCTGATGGAATGGAATTGGCAGCCAAGGATGTGGCTGTGAGTCCGGCGATGCGGATAAACTCTCTACGATTGATGAGTTTTCTGTCTTTTTCTACCACTAAACACTCCTCAGATATTTTTCGCGCTTATTGAACGGTCTTATCGAGTAGCCCGGCCCGGAGGGCAAACTGCACAATTTGAGAGCGATGCTCGATTTTAAGTTTTTCCATAGCGCGGGTGCGATACGTATCTACGGTTTTTGGACTGAGCGATAGCTGTTCTCCAATTTCGCGGCTGGTAAAGCCCATCGCACACCAGCGCAGCACCTCTTGTTCGCGCTCAGAGAGGTTTTCCAGTAATTGCGCATTGGCTTGCTTTTCAAGCAATTTGTCGATCACGATCGTAGCCGCTTCGGGGTGGAGGTAGCGCTTGCCCTGATGTACGCTGCGAATGGCTTGTAGCAGGTCGGTGTGAGCTGTTGATTTGGGCACATATCCGTCGCATCCCGCATGTATCGCTTCCAGTACCAGTTCTTGACCGCTGTGCATGGATAGCACAATTATATGAACAGGCAAATTCAGGCGCCGAATCTTGCGAATGGCGTCCAGGCCGCTACCATCGGGTAACCCTAAATCCATGATGACAATATCGGGTTGAGACTCTGCCGCCTGACGAATGCCTTCTTGGGCGGTACCGGCCTCGGCAACCACAATCATATCTTCTTCGCTTTCGATTAATGCCCGCAATCCGCCCCTCAACATTTGATGGTCATCTACAAGCAATAAACGAATTTGTGTCATATTCTTAGCTGTTTTCCTTTTCGAGTGGAACCCGCACGTGCAGCATGGTTCCAGCCCCGGGGGCAGATTTTACGATCAGCGTTCCCGAAATCATATCGCTGCGCTCTTGGATACTGATCAGACCCAACCGGCGGCTGGTTGTATTGTCGCCAATACTCTCAACGGAAAATCCCTTGCCGTCATCCTCGATTTTCAGATCGATAGCCGTCGATGAGACATTGATTTCGATTTTTACCCGACGCGCCTCCGCATGTCGCACAACATTGGTCAGCCCTTCTTGGGCGATGCGGTATAAATTGGTTTCGATTTCAAAGGACAAACGCTGGCCTTTGAGATCAATTTGGTGCTCGCAGGCGATGCCTGCGTCGCTGAGCATCTCTTCGCTGAGCGTGCGTAGGGCAACTTCCAGGCCAAATTCTTCCAGCGCGGCTGGCCGCAAGCGGTGCGAAATGCCGCGGATTTGCTCGATGGTTTCTGAAGTTGATTGGCAAAGATCGCCAACATTGTTTTTTAGCCCTTCTGCTGTCGCAGTTTTTTCGAGGGTTTTCAGGCGAATCAGCAGGCTGGTTAGGCTTTGCCCGGCGCCATCGTGAAGTTCTCGCGATAGACGAGCGCGCTCGTTTTCTTGGGCGCTGACCAATGCCGAGAGCAGCGCCTGACGAGCGGATTCTTTCTCTTTGAGTGTGGTGTGCAGCCAGGCATTGGCGACAAATTCCGAGATTTGTGCGCCAATCGTAGTAAGTGTGTCCATATCATTGCTGCTTGGCTTGTTGTGTTCCGGACAGATCACATTGACCAATCCGAAGCGTTGGCCGCGTGCAGCGATGGGAATAATCAAATGATAAATAGGGCTTTCGCCAGAATATTGGATTTTCTCGCAAATATGCATTGAAGCGGCTGCATCCCCATCCGATTGCAGGCTTTTTTGTGCATCTAAACATATCTGATCGGAGTGGTTGATCAGGGATTGTTCGAATTCCGGAGGGACTGCCACAGAACTCGCCAGACGCAATTTGTGATGTTCGGGATCATCGGAGTCTTTGAGAAAAATCCAGCCGCTCTCAAACCCCATCACCTCGAGGGTGGTATGCAGCGAAACATCGAGTACGTCTTGCAGATCAAGGGCGCGGCTGGCCGCCATCGCTACGGAGTTAATTGCCTGCAAGCGTCGGTTGGAGCGTTGCAATTGTTGTTGGCTGCTGACCATGCGGTCAATCATGCTGTTTACAGCGGACGCAACCTCGCCAATTTCATCAGGAACCCATACACGGGCACGCGATTCAATATCACCTTCGGCCACGCGTTGAGCCGCCTGGCGTAATTCCAGTAGGGGCTTGGTCAAACTCAACATCAATAACGCGGTCAAAAGCACAGAAGCAATCGCTGCCAGCGCCGTTACAAAAATAACGCTGCGGCTGCCCGCTTCCATGGCAATATAAACGCGATCATCTGAAATTAAATAGGAGAGCCAGTCGGAGAGTCCGGTGCGTACCCAGTAATTGAGCGCAAAGCCCAAAATCAAAATCGGCAATATCATAATCCCGGTGATTTTAATGCGCACCGGAACTGCAAAAATAACATCGGACATTCGATCTCGCACTAGCGAAAGTCGGTTGGCTGCCATGGCTAGAGCTTACTTGATTCCCATACGCCTGTCAACACAAGGCTCTGTAGTGGACCCCAAAAACTGGACACCTCATAAAGTCGGAATTAGACTTGTAGA
>CALCSH010000149.1 GCA_937893815.1 uncultured Anaerolineae bacterium
ATGCCTTTGACTACGATGGCGACATGCATGAAACTTGGGATAATTGAGAGAATACAAAATGAGCAAACTAGGTGATTCGCTTAAGAATTTAATCAATCCCGAAGGAAGCGATGCAGTCGATACCGCTGATGCGAGTAAAGTCGCCGCCGAGACAATTGAGGAAACCAGAATGCTTGATCCGAAATTTGAAGAAGCCGCCGTAGATAGCGCCGTAAAAGCGATTAGAGCCTCTGTCAAAGCTGGTGTGGAGGAAGCCGTTAAAGATGCGATAGCGGATGCGAAAAAATCAGTCGCGGGTGCAATTCAGAAAGTAGTAGATGAAGCTGAAGTCGGCGCGCCCTCAGCCCCGGCTGAAGCGGGTAAAGCTGAATCGCGTGAGGCCCGGCCGCATGCCTTTGTGGTAATGCCCTTTGGCAAAAAACAAGGCTTTGATGGCACGGTGATTGATTTCAACGCCATATATAAAGAGCTGATTCGTCCCGCGCTGGAAGATGCCGGTTTTGAGCCATTCCGCGCCGATGAAGAAACTACCACCGGTGATATTCTCACCGATATGTTTCAGGAACTTTTGCTGGCCGATCTGGCGATCTGCGATCTGAGTATTGATAATGCCAATGTGTACTACGAGTTGGGTATTCGCCACGCATTTCGCAAGCGCGGTGTTGTGCATATTCAATCGGGGCGCGCCTATATGCCCTTCGATATTTTTAATGTGCGCACGATTCCCTACCATACAACGGATGCAGGCTTGCCTGACCCCGAATTTTTGGAAAAAGATATCCAGGCCATTTCGCGTGTCTGCCGCGATACCTGGGCCTCGGATCAGGAAGCCATTCACAGCCCGGTGTTCAATTTACTGACCGGGCTGAACGAACCCGACCGAAAAACGCTGCGCACGCCGCTGGCGACCGGTTTCTGGCGCGAATACAACCAATGGAAAGAGCGCGTCACTGTGGCGCAACGGCAAAAGCTAATTGGCGATATTATGTTGCTCACCGAAGAAATCAGCAATCCGCTGATTAAAGAAGAAGCCATCAATCAGGCCGGGCAGGCATTGCGCAGCATGGGACGGCACGAGTTGGCCTTGCAGCAATATCGCCAGGGGATTGAACTCAACTCCAAGAATACTGAATTTCGTCGTCAGGAGGCCTTCCACCTCAACCGTTTGGGCCGCGTGGATGAAGCGATTGTCAAGCTGGAGAATTTACTGGAAGTAACACCCAGCGATACCGAGGCGATCTCGTACCTGGGGCGCATTTACAAAGATATGTGGACCGAATCCTGGGAACGCATCAGCGACGAGAAAGTGCGCCTGCAGGAGGCTTATGATTCCTCCCATTGGCTGGTTAAATCCATTCAAACCTACCTTAAGGGCTTTTTCTTCAACCTTAATGAATATTATCCCGGCATCAATGCCCTG
Organism: uncultured Anaerolineae bacterium; assembly: GCA_937893815.1. Classification (GTDB taxonomy): domain Bacteria; phylum Chloroflexota; class Anaerolineae; order Anaerolineales; family UBA11858; genus NIOZ-UU35. Next base: position 1,421 of record CALCSH010000149.1, read on the forward strand.
ACGCTCTCGATCATCCTCGATCATCTTGCGGAAATGCACGATGAAGGTGATGACCCTGATGTGCAGGCGGTGCGCGATTTGCTGCCCAATCTTAAAGGAACGCTGGAATTGGCGCTCGAAAAACTATCGAAAGATGACGGCAGTGATTATTGGACCCTGGTTTCGCTAGCCGAGTTGCTGGTGATGACGTCCGATAACCCCAAGGCGGTAAAACGCTCGTACAAGAAGGCCCTCACCGCTGCCCGAAAGAACATCTTTTTCCTGGAGTCCTCCATCAGCCAGTTGGAAATCTTGCGTTCGCTGGCGCTGCGGCCGGAATATGTAGCCGTGGGCGTCGATGTCATCAAAGATGAAATTCGGCGTATTCGCAAGGAACAGCCGGAAGAAGAAAAACCAGTAGTGAAGGTAGATCAATCTGCCGAAGAACGGGTGATCCTGTTCGCCGGGCATAAACTGGATCATGCTGATCAGACAGAGCGCCGCTTCTTGCCAGAGATGGAAAAAGAAGCCCGCAAACGCATCGACGCTGCATTGGATAAATTTAAAATTGGAGCAGATGACCTTGGCGTGACGGCCGGGGCGGCTTGCGGCGGTGAGATTATTTTCATCGAGGCCTGTCTGGAGCGCGGTATGGAAGTTGAAGTTCATTTACCTTTCAGTGAGCCGCAATTTATCAAGGAAAATGTCAGTTTCGGCGGCGATTCGTGGGTGGAGCGTTTTTACAACTTGCGCAATCACCCGGGTGTCAATATAAACTTCCAGATAGATCATGTTGGCAAAGTTAAAACCGGCGACGACGCCTACAAGCGAAACAATCGCTGGGCGCTATATTCATCATTGATTCGAGGCATTGATCGCGTGCGCTTGATCGCACTGTGGGATGGTAAAGGCACCACTGTCGATCGAGATGGTGAATTGGTCAATCATATGGTCGAAGAGATGCGCCACATGGGCGGTTTTGTGGAACACCTCAACACCACCAAATTCGACTATTGGCAGGCTGGTGGTAAAGTTGGCGCTGCCCTCGACAAACTGGCGGGGCTGGATTTGTAATTTGTGAAAAATGTGTTTTCTCCATAAAGTGGGACGCACTTGAGTACGACTAAAATCAGAAACCCATTTATCAAGTGCACCCCACTTGCTCCATGTTTTTGAGAAGATATCGAAAAACTCGCTCCATCAATGGCTCCTTCCTGCACGCCTTCCTAAAAATCAGGAATTGCTGCAAGAAGCGTTTCAAGGAGATTTATCCTGAAATTGCGCAACAGGTTTGGGATGCTTACAAAGCCATTGATGCCACTTCTTTTCTGGCAAAAATTGCAGCCCTTGAAAATTGGGCAGAAGAAAAACTCCAAGGAACCGGGTCTGCCTTACGTTCTGTGCAGAAATTATGTGCGAAAGCTGATCTCTTTGTGCTAACATTTGAGCACCCAACCGCTTATAGAACGAGCAATATGATTGACCGGCATATGCAACCAATGGACCGATGGCTTTTTTATACACAATCTTTTCATGGACATTTGGCTTCTGCCGAGAAGGCTGTGCGAGCTTGGGCAATTTTTCATAGCTTCTGGGAATATTGCCCAAGAGCCAATGTGCGAAAAAAGTTTAAGTCACCGGCTCACAAGTTCAATGGCTTTGTTTATCACGATAACTGGCTTCACAATATGCTTGTTTCTACCTCTATCGCAGGTGCTAAATGATGACCACAAATTCCGTTAGAAGCAGATATTTCCTCGTTTCTTTTTTTCGTAGATGTTCTGCCGCAAATTTCTTCAATCTGGGCGGCGAAGCGCCTGATTGATGGCCAGGGCGGGCGTGGATGAAAAATAGGGGTCGGCACGGATCACCTGGCGCACGAAGGCCGTATAATCCGAGGCGCCATTGCTGCGGGGAGCATACTCGAAGATGGTTTGCTGCTTCTCTGGCGCCTCAGCCAGTTTGACATTATTGCGAATTGGCTGAGCAACTTTATCGCCAAACATACGCTGCATTTTTCCCATAATTTCGCGGTCTTTGCGTATATGCCCCGAATAAACGGTCGGCAAAATACAGGTCAATTGCAGGCTGTGGTTGGGAATACGGCTGACGGCCTTAAGCGTTCCAACAACTTGTTGCGTACCCAATACCGAAAAATGACTCATCGTCATGGGGATAATCAGCTCATTGACATAGAGCAAGCCATTTTCGCTAATCAGCGTCACCGATGGGGGAAAATCCACGATGATAAAGGCGTAATCATCATCGGCGTTACGCAGTTTGTCGGCCAGAACGC
>CALCSH010000150.1 GCA_937893815.1 uncultured Anaerolineae bacterium
GGTAGGAAAAACCGCAAAAGCAGTTACATAGAGATAAATTGCCTGGAGGAAACTATGGCTGATTTGTTCAATAAAGTTACTGGCGACCAGGATTTTTTCAAGAAAATTGCCGGAAAAATCCCTGGATTTGGCGGTTATATCGAACGACAAAACCGCCGCGCGGCTGATAAGCTGTTACGTGAAACAATAGCGGATCGCTTCGAAGAACTCTGGCAGCGGATATCTGCTGTGCAGGCAGATTTTGTCAGCCAGGGCGAATTGTTGGTTCTGGATGATTTGGAGAGAGCCGCCGTCAAGCTGCGCGCGTTTATTGATAAAATTAAAACCGCATCGTACGGTTACTCTGGTTTTTTTGATGCCACCAAAATCAATGAAGAAGAGTTGGCACGCGTTTATGAATATGACGCGGCGATGTTGGATTTAATGGACGAAGTCGGACGAGCGATTGATAATGTCGAAAGTTCGATTGGTAGTGATGGATTATCGGCTGCAATCCGCAATTTGAACAGCGCTGCCCAACAGTGTATCGATGTTTTTAACCGCCGTGACGATGTGATGGCCCAGGGATAGTAAGAAATAGCCCTATTTGGAAAAATAGAGTATTTTGGAGGTTTGGTGATGGCTAGAGTTTTTGATGTAATTGAATATGCCGATGAGATGCGTGACCATATTGTGAAGCGCTTTCCGGAAAGTGGCTATGGTGATTTTCGTATTGGCTCTCAGGTAATTGTGCGCGAATCGCAGGCAGCTGTCTTTTTCCGCGATGGGCAGGCGCTGGACGTCTTTGGTCCTGGCCGACACACGATTGCGACTGCGAATGTTCCACGTATCATTGATTTTATTGGTAAAGCATTCAATGACCGCACGCCCTTCCCGGCTGAGGTGTATTTTGTATCCATGCGGGATTTTATCGATATGAAATGGGGCACCCCGCAACCAATTATTGTCCGCAACCCGGGAATGGGGCTAGGCGTTGCACTGTTACAAGGTTTTGGTACCTACGGCTTTCAGGTAGCCGATCCACAGCAATTTGTGACCCAAATTGTGGGTTCCATGGGAGCCTATCGCACCACCGATATCGAAGAGCGTCTCAAAAGCGTACTGCTCTCCGACATCACTGATCTGTTAGGTGAAACAGCGGCCAAACACAGCGTTGTAGAATTGATTGGCTTGGTCAACGAAATGAGCGCCGGTGTGCGCGCCAAAGCGCAGGATCAATTTATGTCGCTGGGCCTGACGCTGAAATCCTTTATTATCGCCAATATCAAGCCTTCTGAAAAATCAGCGGAAGAACTGCGTGCAATGGGCATGTTGGATATGACGACCTATACCCAGTTGCAGGCTGCCGATGCCATGCGCGATGCGGCTCAGAACCCCAGTGGTGGTGCTGGACTTACCGCCGGGATTGGCGCTGGTATGGGTGTAGGCAATGTTTTACAGCAATCCTTGTCGGGAATGACAGGCGCGCAGAGTCAACAGCAAGCGTCTGCAGGCGGTGCCTCCGCCGGAGCCGTTATGCCCGATGTAATGACCCCCGCCGAAGCCGCAGGCTTCCTCAAAGTATCCGCAGAAGATGTCGTCGCCGCAATTGAAGCTGGTGATCTCAAAGCCCGCAAATTTGGTAATGCTTTCCGCATTAGTAAAAAATCATTAGAAGAATTTCTCGGCGGATAAATTCCCCAACAAACTAAATTGAAAGGGCGTCTCAGTTTTACTGAGACGCCCTTTTTGGTTCAAAAAATTCAAAAACTTCGTTTTAATAGAGATGCCATTTGGGGAGGATTATTCCCCAAAAGCGCCAACAACCATTTCAATATCGCTAGTCGAAAGTGGTTTATCTTTGGCTAATTTGCGCATGAATTCTTTCAATTTCTTGGCCGATACAGCCGGGGAAGGAGCATCGTCTGCCTGAATATCAACATCAGGGTGAGTGAAGACCAGCACGGCCTGCACGGGGGGAAGTTCTTGGTCGGGCAATTGTTTGCGCAAGGCGCGCTGAAGGGCGTCCACCTCGGAGGCTATTTCAAGGTCTGGGCGGCCCAACCCTTCCTGAGCGAAGAGCGATAAATACATCGCCAACGCGCCACCACCACTTTTTTTCCAGCGATTCTTACGGTAAGCGATGGTTCCTTTTTGATGTTTTGGCAGCAACACCCAAATTCCTGATGGGCCTACCAGCACATGCGATGCCGGGGTTGTGTAGTGATAGAGATAATTTTGCTTGCTGAAGCCTTTCAGGGCGGCGTCAATCTGCTCATCGGGGCGCGGACTGCGTCCCCAGCGGTTGGTGTAATAAATGCCCATTTGTGAGAGGACAAAACCAATCAGCAAAGCACTCAGCGACAGACTTACTTCCTCTGGCATACGGAAGGTGATATACATGCCTGCAGCCAGAATTGCCAAACTGACAATGCTGGTAATTTTGCCAATCATGGCATTTCTTTTGATCGATTTTTCGTTGCGAATGATATTCATAAAACGTATTTTACTCCTCAAATTGCTTCAATACCAGGCAAGCATTTTGCCCACCCAGACCGAACGAGTTGGATAATGCCGTTCGAATCCTGTGCGGTCGGCCTGTATTGGGAACATAATCAAGATCGCATTCAGGATCCGGGAATTCGTAATTGATCGTGGGGTGAATGCGTCCAGTAAGGATCGACAACGCACACACAATGGCTTCTAGTGCCCCAGATGCGCCCATTGCGTGCCCTATCATCGATTTGGTAGAGTTGATCGGGATTTGATAGGCACGCTCCCCAAAAACGGTTTTGATGGCTGTGGTCTCAATGCGCCCATTCATCGGGGTAGATGAGCCGTGCGCGTTGATATAGTCAATCTCATCCGGAGAAATACCTGCATTTTGGAGTGACCACTGCATGGCCCGGATCGCCCCCAGGCCCTCGGGGTGAGGTTGGACAAGGTGGAATCCATCCGCCGAAGCGGCATACCCGATTACCTCGGCGTGGATTCTGGCACCCCGACGCAGGGCGTGCTCCAAGCTTTCCAAAACTACGGCACCAGACCCCTCAGAGAAGATAAAGCCCTCTCGCTTGGCGTCGAAGGGGCGCGAGGCGGCTTCAGGGTTATCATTAAAATGGATTGGCAACGCGCGCATGGCGGAGAATCCCGCAATGGAGAACTCGCGTACCAAAGCCTCCGTGCCACCCGCGATGACCATATCGGCTGTGCCGCGCCGGATGAGTTCGGCCCCCTCGCCGATGGTCTGGGTGCCAGTGGCACAAGCTGTCGTAATTGTAGCGTTTGGCCCCAGGCACTGGAAGCGCAGGGCGATCAAATGTGCCGCCAGATTGGGTATCCCGCCCGGCAACACAAAAGGGCTGACGCGCTCCACTCCTTGCGAATTCAGCACATCTATGCCGTCAACAAAGCTATCCAGGCCGCCGATCGCTGTGCCAAAGATCACTCCGGCGCGTTCCGGTTCAGGCATGGCATTGTCAAATCCTGCATCGTGCGCTGCCTGCACGGCAGCCGCCAGCCCCATCTGAGCGGAGCGCGGCATTCGGCGAGCTAGCTTGCGATCCATGAAATCCTGCGGGTCGAAATCGGGCACTTCCCCCGCGATCTGACACGGCATTTTTCCGGGATCAAATAGCGTTATCCGGCGCACGCCGGAACGACCTGCCAGCAGTCCCTGCCAAAATTTTTCGACAGAACTGCCCAACGGAGTAATCGCGCCCATCCCCGTGACGACAACGCGAGGCCTGCTCATGAAATGTCTTGCAATTGTTGCTGAATTGCGCTACCCATGGCATTGATAAGTTGCGCTTCTACGGCATTGCGAGCAACCTTAATCGCCGAGAAAATCGCTTTTGCATTGGAGCGTCCATGCCCCACAAAAACCAGACCATCAATCCCCAGAAGCGGTGCAGCGCCAATTTCATCTGGATCGAGAACGGTTTTCAATGTATCGAAGGCCGGTTTTGCCAACAGTGCGCCAATTTTTGTGCGTGTGCTGCTCATCAGCCCTTCTTTGAGCAGTTCAACCAGCAGCTTGGCGACCGCTTCGCTGGCTTTGATCAATACATTTCCGGTGAAGCCATCGGTAACAACAACATCCACTTCGCCGCCGAACAACTCTTTACCTTCGATATTTCCGTGAAAATTGAGTTTGCTGGCTTGCAGCAGGGGATACGCTTCCTTGACGAGCGTGTTGCCTTTTCCGGCTTCCTCCCCATTGGAGAGTATCCCGACTTTGGGGCGTGTCATGCCCAGGGCTTTTTCTGCGTACACGCTGCCCATGATGCCAAATTGGAGCAAATGTTCCGGTTTGCACTCCGGGTTGGCACCGATATCCAAAACCACACAAAAACCTTTTTTTGTCGGAACCAACGCCGTCAGCCCTGGACGCTCAACGCCCTGGATGACTCCCAGGCGAAAATAGGCGGTTGTCAGCGCACCCCCGGTGTTGCCTGCGGTGACAAAGGCATCGGCCTCGCCATTTTTGACCAAATCCATGCCAATTGCCATCGATGTTTTCGAATTTTTGCGCTTGGCCTTGAGCGCCAACTTGAGGCCTTTATCTTCCATGGTGATGGTTTCTTCCGCGTGAATTAGCCTGATCTTCTCAGGGTTGCCCTGAGCTTCGAGTAAGGGCCTGACCTGGGTCTCATCACCCACCAAAATGATTTCATCGCCAAAAGCTTGCACAGCCAGAATCGCCCCCTCTACTTCGGGGTGTGGGCAGGCATCGCTGCCCATTGCGTCTAGTACGATACGCATTAATAATTTCTCCTTTGTGGTTTTTCTTACGAAGGCTTTTGTCTTGGGCGGATATGAAAAACTTGACAATTACAACCCCAAGATTATAATACGGATGCGTTTGCGCTGGTGCTGGAATTGGCAGACAGGCATGGTTGAGGGCCATGTGCCGAGAGGCGTGAGGGTTCGACCCCCTCCCAGCGCACAAAAGCCGCCTAATGGCGGCTTTTTTTATTGAGAAGTTACCAGGTTTCCTGATAAAGCTAGCGAAAATCCTGGTTCCGTACTAATGGTGCAAAATTTGCGAAAGAAAGAGCCGGGTGCGGTCGTGCTGTGGGTTGTTGAATAGCCCTTCGGGGGTGGTGTGCTCAACGATTAGGCCGTCATCCATGAAAATAACTTCATCGGCGGCTGAACGCGCAAACCCCATTTCGTGGGAAACACAGACCATGGTCATCCCCTCGTGGGCGAGATCAAGCATCACGTCCAAAACTTCTTTAATCATCTCAGGGTCCAGTGCGCTGGTCGGTTCGTCGAAGAGCATAATTTTGGGGTTCATGGCCAGGGCACGGGCGATGGCCACGCGTTGTTGCTGTCCGCCAGAGAGCTTGCGCGGGTAGGCATCGGCTTTTTCGGGGATGCCTACATGGCGAAGTTGCTGCATGGCGATTTCAGTGGCTTCGGCGTTTGAGCGTCCGCGCACAACTTTTTGAGCCAGAGTGACATTTTCCAGTGCAGTCAAATGGGGAAATAGATTAAAGAGTTGGAAAACCATGCCAATTTCGGCGCGTATGTCATTGAGTTGTTTGGGAGCGCCGGTGAGTTTTTCGCCATCAATAAGAATCTCCCCGCTGGTGGGAGTCTCGAGGTGATTGATGCAGCGCAGCATGGTCGATTTGCCCGATCCGCTGGGGCCAATGACCACCACAACTTTGCCGCGTTCCACCGTCAGGCTGACGCCGTTGAGCGCTTTGACATCGCCAAAATATTTATAGAGTTTATCGATAACAATAATGTTATCTTTTTCGTCAGTCATTGGCTCGTAACCGCCTTTCGATGAGTTGAACGCCGAGGGACAAGAGGATCGTCATGGTCAGGTACAACACCGAGAGAGTCACGTAAGCTTCCCGAAAACGGAAGGTACTCCCTGCATAGAGGCGCGAAACCTGTGTAATATCCCGTACCGCCAGTACCGATACTAATGATGAATCTTTCACCATGGCGACAAAGTCGTTCCCTAAAGCTGGAAGCACGTTGCGGATGGCTTGTGGCAAGATGATATGGCGCATTGCCTGGGCATAACTCATCCCGAGTGAGCGGGCGGCTTCCATTTGACCATGTTCGATAGACTGAATACCAGCCCGGAAGATTTCGGCAAGATAAGCGCCATAGGTGACGGATAAGGCAACAATGGCGCGGGCGTTCATGCTGATATTTTGATTGTTGAAAGCTGTAAGGGCTGCAGCAAGCGGCTTGGCTCCAATCGTCATGAGCCATTCCCCCAAGGCGTTTAAGCCATCTACAACGGAAGGCACTCCAACCAGAGCGATGAAGAAAATAAGAACCAGAATAGGTACGCCACGGATGAGTTCGACATAGAGCCGAGCGAGATTGTTAAAGAATATATTTTTGGAAAGCCGCCCGAGACCAGCTATCAGGCCAAAAATCAAGGCAAAACCATA
>CALCSH010000151.1 GCA_937893815.1 uncultured Anaerolineae bacterium
ACGTTGAAGTTGGTCGAAGTGGCCTGTGATCATCTGCCCCCGGGGGTGGTCAACGTGGTGACGGGCTATGGCCCGGAGGTGGGCCAGGCCCTGGTGACACACCCCGATGTCCCGGTGATTGCTTTTACCGGTTCGCTGGCTGTGGGCCAACGCATTGCCACATTGGCGGGGCCGATGATGAAGAAATTGCATCTCGAATTGGGCGGCAAAGACCCGATGGTGATTGCCCCCGATGCCGAGATGGATATGGCTGTCAGCGGGCTGGCCTACGCCGCACTGATTAACACCGGGCAGGTTTGCACCAGCACCGAGCGCGTCTATGTGCATGAGAGCATGTTTGGTCAGTTCAGCGAAGAGTTGGCTGCCTTTGTTGGCGCGCTACGTCTGGGCAATGGAATGGATGATGGAACCGACATTGGGCCAATGATCCGCGGCAAGTTCCGCGAGAAGGTAGAAAGCCAGCTTGCGGAGGCGCAAGCCGCGGGAGCAAATATTCTCGTTGGCGGGCAGCGCCCCACCCAATTGTCACGCGGGTTCTTCCTGTCACCTGCGGTTGTCACCGGCGTGGATCATAGCATGCGCCTGATGCGTGAGGAAACCTTCGGGCCAGTCATCCCCCTGATGCCCTATAAAGATTTTGATGAGGCCATTGCACTCGCCAACGATTGTCAATATGGGCTGGGCGCAACCTTGATGAGCCACGATGCTCGCCTGGTGAAACGCTTCTTCGAAGAAGTCAAAGGCGGCACGATCTGGATTAACGACCCGCTCACCGATAACTTTGCCGGGCCGTTCGGCGGTATGAAAATGTCGGGCCTGGGGCGCGAACTCGGACAAGAAGGCCTCGATGAGTATTATGATGTCAAGCACGTTCACTGGGATATCGAAGGTGGCGTGAAGGACTATTGGTTTCCCTATTAATTGAAAGTTGAAGGTTACAGGTTGAAAGTATAGCCTGCAACCTTCAACTTTCAACCTTTGACCTTCAACTATGAAACTAACTTCTTTTTGGACTGACAACTACCCCCGCCCTGCCGATTTACTCGTAGCTGCGGAACTTCCCTCCGAAGTGGACGTGGCGATTATCGGTGGCGGTTATACCGGCCTGAGCGCGGCGCGCACGTTGGCGAAAAAAGGCGTCTCGGTGGCTGTTTTGGAGCGCGAGACGATTGGCTATGGAGCCAGCTCACGCAACGGTGGTATCACCGGCTCCGGCCTTAAGAAAGGCGCTCCGGCGACTTTCAAAACGTATGGCGAAAAACTGGGTCGCGAACTCTGGCAGGCCTCGCTCGATGCGCTGGCATTGGTCAAAGAATTGGTGGAAGTAGAGGGGATTGATTGCGACTTTCAGCAAAACGGTGACTTGTGCGTGGCGTATAAACCTTCTCATTATGAAGGTTTTAAGCAGTGGTCTGCCTGGTACGAGAACAACCTGGGCCATACGTTGCGCCTGATTCCGCCTTTGGAATTGCGCTCTGAGATCGGCAGCGATGTTTTTTATGGCGGTATGGCAGGTGAGCATGGGGCCGGGCTGCATCCGGCTAAACTGGTTTTTGGGCTGACCGAAGTAGCGGCCCGCAATGGGGCGATTTTGTGCGAAAACGCGGCAGTGACACGTATCGAGAAGGGCGAGAGGGGGTTTACGTTGCATACCGCGCGGGGTGCGATACAGGCCAAGGAAGTGCTGGTCGCCACCAACGGTTACACGGATATGCTCGTTAAAGGTCTTAAGCCGCGCGTATTGCCGGTGGGAAGTTATATTATTCTTACCGAACCGCTCACAGAAGAATTGCAAAAGGAAATCTGCCCACACGGGCGCATGTTCTATGATAGCAAGTGGTTCCTGAACTATTTCCGCCTGACGCCCGACGGACGTTTTTTGTGGGGCGGACGCACCAATTTGAGCACGAATCTGGATTTGAATGAGTCGATCCGAATCTTGCAACCACAGATGGTGCATACCTTCCCTCAGTTAGCCGGAATTCCCGTAACACATAGCTGGACCGGGAAATTAGGTGTCACCTTCGACCTGATGCCGCATATTGGCCGTCTGGATGGTATTCACTACGCCCTGGGCCACGGTGGCCACGGCCTGCACACCGCCTTGTATCTCGGGCGCGAAGTTGCTCAGATACTCACTGGTGAGAAAAGCAGCAGCCCTTTCGCTGAAATCCCGCATCCAACCTATTTCTTTTATCGTAACCGCACCTGGTTTTTACCGTTTGCGGCGATGTTTTATCGAATTAAAGGTTGGCTATCGTAAACCAGTTGAAGGTTGAAGGATAAAAGTTGAATATTCAACCTTCAACCTTCAACATGCAATATGTAACACGCAACACGCAACATGAAATTAAAACAATGACCAAAAACACAGACCTCCTCTCCCCCGTTTGGACGCATCTCACGCAAATACAGCCCGTACGCGCCGAAGGGATTTATCTCTACGACGCCGAAGGCCAGCGATTCACCGATTTTACTTGCGGTATCGGTGTAACCAATACCGGCCACTGCCACCCCAAAGTCGTCAAAGCCATTCAGGAACAGGCTGAGAAATTGATCTTTGGGCAGATGAATATTGTCATTCCGCCCACGTCGCTGGCGCTGGCCGAAGCGCTCAACGAGATCACGCCTCCGGAAATTAATAGCTTCTTCTTCTCGAACAGCGGTGCAGAAGCTATTGAAGGCGCTGTCAAGTTGGCACGCCATGCTTCCGGCAAACGCAATATCGTTGTCTTCCAGGGTAGTTTCCACGGACGCACCGCCCAGACGATGGCGATGACCACCTCGAAGTATATCTATCGCTACAATTATCAGCCCCTCCCCGGCGGCATTTTTACAGCTCCTTTTCCCTATAGTTATTTCTATGGCTGGGATGAGGAAGAGACGATCGAATTTTGTCTGCGTCAACTGGACCGCCTTTTCCACGGCGAAACCTTGCCCGAAGAGACGGCAGCCATCGTCATCGAGCCGGTACTTGGCGAGGGGGGCTATGTCCCTGCGCCGGATGGATTTATGCAGGCTTTGCGCAAATTCTGCGATCAAAACGATATTTTACTCGTCGCCGACGAAGTGCAGAGCGGCTTCGGGCGCACGGGTAAATTTTTCGCCTTTGAACATTCTGGCGTTGTGCCAGACATTTTGGTGATGGCAAAAGGTCTCGGTAGCGGTGTGCCGATTTCGGCGATTGCCTCGCGCCGCGAGTTGATGGAAAAATGGAAACCCGGTTCCCACGGCGGAACCTATGGCGGCGGCAGCGCCATTGCGACTGCCGCGGCTCTGGCGACCATCCAGGTGATGCAGGAAGAGAAACTTGTCGAAAATTCCACTGTGCGTGGTGAACAATTGATGGCTGGTTTGCGCCAATTGCAAGCAAAATATCCAGTTATCGGTGATGTGCGCGGCCGCGGCCTGATGGTGGCTACCGAGTTCAGCAACCCCGATGGCTCACCGGACAAAGTCACGACCAAGTCAGTTGCCAATGCCTGTATGCAACAGAAATTGATGTTACTAACCTGCGGTACCTACGAAAACGTCATCCGCTGGATACCTGCGTTGATCGTCACCGAGCAGCAAATCAACGAAGCGTTGGAAATCTTTGAAGTAGCTTTAGCGCAGAACGCATAAGAAATACTGGCTCTTTGAGACTTTGCGTGGAGGTTCCCAGATTTGGGGGTGTGGCGGGTGTGAAACACCCGCCACACCCCCAAATCTGGGCTTTACCTTGCGAAATCTCAGAGACCCGAAAATGTTTGAACGTTGGCAAGCTGGCAGGTTACAACGTTCAAACCTGTCAATCTGCCAACTTGCTTATCGTTGAATAATTTGCTCACGTTCCGGCCCGACGGAGATCATTGTAACCGGGATATCGCATAATGCTTCGATGCGCTGGATATAGTATTGCGCCGCGGCGGGGAGGTTGTCCCATCGGCGAGTGCCCATAATATTTTCACCCCAGCCCGGGAGTTCTTCGTAGGCGGGTTCATAATTCAAATCGGTTGGCCCCAGCGGAAGGTCGGCATATATGTTTTCGCCCGAGCGGTAGCCTGTGCAAATTTTGAGCGTACCCAGCCCGGAAAGCACATCCAGCTTGGTGATGGTTAGTTCAGTGACTCCGTTGATATGCAGCGCATAGCGCAGGAGTACGCCATCCAGCCAGCCTACGCGCCGCGGGCGGCCCGTGGTGGTGCCGAATTCATCCCACGGATTCGCTCCTGTGCCGCGCAACTGACTGGCGGTTGTGCCCTCCGTCTCGGTGGGGAAGGGGCCTTCACCCACGCGCGTCTGAAAAGCTTTGGTTACACCGACCACGCGCCCGAGATGATTTGCTCCCAACCCCAAACCCACGAACGCTCCCGGGGCGGTGGGGTTGGAACTGGTCACATACGGATAGGTGCCATGATCGAGATCAAGCAGCGTTCCCTGCGCGCCTTCCGCCAGCACAGTAGTGTTGTTTTGCAGCGCGTTGTGAAGCAGTGCAGACGTATTAGCGATGTAGGGCGCGATCTGAGCGGCATAGTTGGTGTAGATTTGAGCTTCTTTACGCGCATCAAGGGGCGCAGCGTTGTAAAGTTTCTCCAAATGCTGATTGACATCTTCGATATGGGCATAAATGGCGTGCTCGAATTCTTCGGGGTGCAACATGGCCTCCACGCGCAGACCGGAACGCTCGGCCTTGTGGTTATAAGCAGGGCCGATTCCGCGCAATGTAGTACCGATTTTTCCCGCGCCGCGTGCCTGCTCGCGGGCCGCATCGAGGGCCAGATGCCCGGGGGTGATCAAATGCGCGGCGTGTGAGATTTTGAGCCGCTCTGGGTGAATGTCTACACCCAAAGCGCGCAGCATCTCGATTTCCTGCAACAATACCGCCGGGTTGACGACCAAACCATTACCGATCACGCCAATCGTATGCGGGTGGATCACGCCCGAGGGAATCAGATGCAGCTTGAACGTTTTTTCGCCGACCGTCACTGTATGACCAGCGTTATCACCGCCATTGTAGCGGGCCACATAATCTGCCTGAGCTGCCAACAAATCAACAACACGACCTTTGCCTTCATCGCCCCACTGGGTGCCAATAATAATGTTTAATGCCATAACAAACTCTCCTTTTGGGTCGATTCTGGCGGGAGTGTAGAATTCAGGAAACGGGGAGTGTGGCTTGCAAAGCCTTCCCTGTTTTTTGATACGCTGAAACCATACCTGACAAGTGGGTCTCTGGGGTTTCTCACGGCAGTTCCTAAAGACCCTGACAAGTGTCATTGGCAGTCCGTCAGGCGCTGATGTACAATATAATGACCGATTCATTCTAGCATATTTCTACCCAATTGAAGGAGAATAGAATGCGCAAGAAAGCTATTTTGATTACGGGCGCTGCGGGGGAAATCGGTCATGCGCTGATCGAAGCACTCGCCAAAACTGGAAATACACCCCTACTTACGCTTGATTTGGATCCGCTGCCTGAGGATATTCGCAGCCTGTCTACACACTGGGAAGCGGATATTCTTGACCAGAAATTGCTTGACCGCCTGGTGAGCGAGTTCGAGTTCGAGGCCATTTACCATCTGGCTGCGCTGCTCTCCACACGCGGCGAATTTTCGCCGGGAGCGGCGCATCAGGTCAATGTCAATGGTACCATGCAGTTATTGCGCCTGGCGGCAGAACAATCGGAATGGCGGCAACAGCCGGTGCAGTTCATCTTTCCAAGTTCAATTGCCGTCTACGGTTTGCCCGATCTCGATACGAAAAACCAGTATGCCCGCACGCGTGAATGGGAGTGGAATTATCCCCGCACGATGTACGGCGCCAATAAACTCTATTGTGAATTGCTCGGCGTGTATTTTAGCGAACATTACCGTCAGTTAGCCGCTGAACAGCCAGTGATGCTTGATTTTCGCTCCATCCGTTTCCCCGGCCTGATCAGTGCCTTCACCGTGCCCAGCGGCGGCACCAGCGATTACGGCCCGGAAATGCTCCACGCCGCGGCCAAAGGCGAGCCCTATGGCTGTTTCGTGCGTTCGGATGTGCGAATTCCCTTTATGGCCATGCCGGATGCCGTCAAAGCTCTGCTGGGTCTGGCTGCCGCCCCTGCCGAAGTCATCAGTCAGCGCGTTTATAATGTCACCAGTTTTAGTCTTTCGGCGGAGGAATTCAAGCAATGGGTATTGAAATCATTCCCCGATGCGCAGATTGATTATGATCCGGATCTCAAACGTCAGATGATTGTGGATAGCTGGGCCGCAGATATGGATGACAGCGCCGCCCGCCGCGATTGGGGCTGGCAGCCGGATTATGATGTTCAGCGCGCCTTCGAAGAATATCTCGTCCCGAATATCAAAAAACGTTACCAAGGCTAAAAACTGCAACGTACGATCAGCCCGAATCTATTAAAATAGGACTTACGCACTTA
>CALCSH010000152.1 GCA_937893815.1 uncultured Anaerolineae bacterium
TTTCGACTTGACGGTCATTGCTATGGTGCGGGGCAGTAAAACCATCACGAAATTGAAGCGCGACACGCTTATCCAACCGGATGATGTTCTATTGATCGAAGGTTCCACCGAAAACCTATTGCGCGCAAGAGAAGAGCTAGGGCTGGAAATCGCTAAGAAAAACAAAGAACATGCTGAGTTGGACAAACTTAGTGAAAAAGAGATTGGCATTGTGGAAGCAACTCTGGCACCGCGTTCATCTGTGGAAAATCGCAGTCTGCGTTCGTTGAATTTACGCGAGCGTTACGGTTTTACGGCACTAGCGATTCGTCGGCAAGGCGAGATTATCACTGAACGTTTGAGTGATTTAGATTTGAAATTTGGCGACGACTTGATACTCCAGGGTCCGCGCCGCCGCGCATCTGATTTGGAAATGAAGAACGATTTTTTGGTTTTAGAGCCACTCAAAATTCCTGAAGACCGCCGCCGCAAGATGCCCATAGCAGTCGGGTTGATGCTGCTCGTAATTGGCTTGGTCTTATTTGCAGGCATAGACATCTCTCTTGCAATGGTGATGGGTGCAGTTGGGATGGTTATTTCCCGCTGCCTGAGCATGGACGAGGCCTACGCCAGCATCGACTGGCGTACGGTTTTTCTGGTGGCGGGTATGTTGCCTTTGGGGGCAGCTATGGAAACCACCGGAACAGCCACATATATTGCCGACCTGATGTTGAACACCATTGGTGGCATGGGGCCGATGGCAGCCTTGGCTGGGATATATTTGCTGGCTGCTTTAATCACCCAACCCATGTCCAATGCCGCGGCGATAGTGCTGGTGGTTCCAATCGCGCTGGATACGGCAATGAGCCTGGGTGTCAATCACCTGACATTTACCCTGGCTGTCGTCATCGGGGCGGCAACCAGTTTCCTGACGCCTGTGGGTCATAAGGCTAACGTTTTGATTTTCGGCCCTGGAGGTTATAAATTCTTCGATTATGCCCGGGTGGGTGCATTACTGACTCTTTTCCTGTTCATCGTCACCATGATTTCTTTACCGATTTTCTTCCCACTTTTTCCCTGACCTATGAACCGACTTATTTCTGTATCCACATTAGATGATATTGCCCCAGAATACCAGAACACCCCTGTTGGGCATTTGTTGGAATACCATAATCTCAACCGCCCGCTCGACAACCATACGCAAGCGCGCCTGTTGATTGGCATGTGTATGGATAACCGTAAACGACTGCGGATACCTGATAATTTCGCTTATATCATTCGCTCAGGCGGGGGTAATCTAAGCTTCAGTGAATTTATGGTTTCTTACTCTATTGCAGTCGGCGGAGTGAGTTCAATCGCGCTCATCGGACATAATAGTTGCGGTATGGTTGGTTTGGCTACCAAGAAAGAAAAATTTATAAGCGGACTTGTAGAGAAAACCGGGTGGGAAAAATGCAGGGCAGAAGATCATTTCATGCACTTTGCACCCATATTTGAGATTGAAAATGAGATTAACTTTGTATTGAGTGAAGCAAAACGATTACGGTTACGCTATCCAGGCATACAAGTAGTTCCCATGCACTATCGAGTAGAAGATAATTTGCTCTACTTGATAAGAGATCTGTAAGATAGAGTGAAGATGAAGACATTGATTTTCGTTTCCAGCCATTCCAGTTCGAAACCAGCCGTTCAGTTTGGTGGCCTTATCGCCCGCCAAGCCCAGTCTTCGGTAACTCTGCTGACTGTAATTGATGATGTTCAACATTTAGATGCAGCCCATCAGTTCCTTGACACAGCAGGACGGTGGGCACCAGATTTGGATGTGGATAGATCTATTCGTACCGGCACAGAGATCCACTGTATTTTGGAAGAAATTAACGATGGAAACTACGATTTGATCATCCTCAAGGCTTGTCAGGCAGCCCGAATCAAAGATTTTCTCACGACGAAAATCGAACGAAGAGTCGCCCAGCAGTCACCGATTTCTGTTTTGGTCGTCAAGCAGAAACAACCAAAGCTTGATCGCATTCTCATTTGCACCAGTGGAGTGGATATTGCTGATCCAGTTATCGAGATGGGTGCTTGGCTGGCTCAATTAACCCAGGCAAAAGTGACTTTGTTGCATGTCACCGGCTCAATCCCCTACATGTATACCGGCGTAGGCAAAATCCAGGAATACCTCCCTGAAATCTTACAAACGGATACGCCAATGGCCAGGCATCTCCGCCAGGCAGCCAATATCCTTGCACAGGCAAAAGTTGATGCGGAATTGGAGCTACGCCATGGTTCTGTTTCAGATGAAATTCTCATGGAAGCACGAACCGGCAATTACGATCTAATCTTACTTGGTGCTTCTAAAGTCTCAACCAATCTTGCCGGGTGGTTGATGGGGGATATCACCTATCAAATCATCAATGCTGCTCGATGCTCGATACTGGTGGTTCGAAAACCCAAAAGCCAGGTTGAAAGAAAAACGAAGGAGAATAATTGATATGGCATGGCTCACAAACCCTGAATTCTGGATTGGACTTATCACACTGACAGCCCTGGAAATCGTTTTAGGGATTGATAATGTTGTTTTTATAAGTATCCTGGCGGGAAAACTCCCTGAGCATCAGCAAGCCAGGGCTCGACAGATAGGTCTCTCGCTTGCTATGTTGACGCGCATAGTTCTACTGTTCTCCATAGCTTGGGTTATTGGATTAACCGCCCCGCTAATCACCATCTTTGGTAAGGGAGTATCTGGTCGTGATCTTATTTTGATCGGCGGCGGTTTATTCT
>CALCSH010000153.1 GCA_937893815.1 uncultured Anaerolineae bacterium
GGCTAGAGTGGGTTTGCCGCCACCGTTTCCCCCCAGAGGTTGGGCAACATATTTGACGAGGTCGCCCGCCTTCAGGCCGCGTTTGACCAAGTTCTCTGTCACGGCCGCTATGAGCATTGGTTTGTCATCGATCACACTGGCGAGCACAGCAACGCCGTTTTCCGGATGCTGCTGACGGAAGAGATCGGCCATTTGGCGCAGGGTGTCAGCACTGGCATCTTTGAGCACCGCTGTGAGTACATCCACACCGCCGATATTGGCAGTTGTATCCAGCAAACGTGTGAAATCGACGGAGGCCAATCGTTGGCGCAGATCGGCGATTTTCTTGCGGGCATCGCTGAGATCTTGTAGTGCGACGCTGGCTTTTTCAAGCAACTGGTCCGGTGTGGTCGAAAGCGCGGCAGTAGCCTGATGGAGTACGCGGAAACGGCGTTGGATGAGCTTGTAGGCTTCGCGCCCGGTTACGGCCTCGATGCGCCGAATTCCAGCCGCGGCACTACCCTCACTGGTGATGATGAAGGTGCCAATCTCACCAGTGTTGTGGCAATGCGTGCCCCCACATAATTCGTTGGAATAGGCACCCTCTTCCCCCTCGGCGGCAATCGTGATATTGCGTACTACCTCACCGTATTTTTCGCCAAACAGAGCACGCGCGCCTTCGTCAATGGCTTGCTGAAGGGGTTTATGGACGGTGTGCAGCTCCTGATTCTCAAGAACACGGCGGTTGACTTCGGATTCGATTTGTTCCAGCTCTTCGGCTGTAACGGCTTCGGGGTGAGTGAAGTCGAAACGCAGGCGGTCGGGGGCGACCAACGAACCGGCCTGACGAGCATGACTGCCCAGGAATTTATCGAGTGCGTAGTGCAGCAGATGCGTGGCGCTGTGGTTGCGCATAATATCTTGACGGCGGGCGGTATCAACCTGAGCTAAAGTTTGGTCGCCAACTTTGGGTCTACCAGAGATAACTTTGCCGATATGGATGACGATGCCTGCGGCGGGGCGGCGGATGTCATCGATGCGGATTGTCCAGCCGTCACCTCCGGCCCCACTTTCCCGTGGGGAGAGGGAAGAGATCGTTCCCGTATCGTTAATCTGGCCACCAGATTCGATGTAGAAATGCGTCTCTGGAAGTAGGACTGCCACCGGGGTTCCGGGATTTGCTTCGAGCGCAGGCTGACCGTCCACCATCAAGGCCAGGAGTTCACCTTGAAAAGCAAGTTCACCATAGGGGTTGTAGGCCACGCCCTCGGGGCTGAGTTTTCCTTTCTCCTGCAAATCCTTCAAAACCGCCTGATATATTTCAACATCTTCGCCACCTAACGCGCCCATGGCCTTGCCCGCCCCGGAAGCGAGACGGTGTTCTTCCATGGCCTGATTGAAGCCAGGCTGATCCACGTCCAGGCCGCGTTCCCGGGCGATGTCGCGCATGATTTCGAGCGGCATGCCGTAGGTCGTGTAAAGATCGGCGGCTTGCTCACCGGAGAGCACCTGCTCGCCGCGGCTTTCAAGTTCGTCGAGTTGGCTGATGAGGTGCGTGGTGGCTTTGTCGAGGGTGCGCTGGAACTGCTCTTCTTCGCGGGTCAGGGTATCGAGAATAGTCTGGCAATTGCGCGACAGTTCAGGGTAGGCTTCGCCGTAGTTTTCGATGACAGCCTGAGCGACGTTGGCGAGGAAGGGTTCTTGCAAGCCGAGCATGCCCCCAAAGCGATAGGCGCGGCGAATGATCATACGGGCGACGTAGTTGCGCCCCAGGTTGCCGGGGACAACGCCGTCGGCAATCAGGAAGGTGGCGGCGCGGGCGTGGTCAGCGACGACGCGGTAGGGGGTGAAATTGGCATCGCGTTCGGAATCTGTTTGACCGGTAAGCCGTTGCGTGGCCTCGATCAGTGGGAAGAAGAGGTCAGTGCGATAGTTCGAGTTTTTCCCCTGGAGCACGGAGACGATGCGGTCAAACCCCATACCGGTGTCGACGTGAGTGGCGGGCAGTGGTTTGAGCTCACTGGGGCCGAGGCGATTATACTGGATGAAAACCAGATTCCAGAGTTCGAGGAAGCGGTCTGTATCGAGTGTTTCCGCGGTGACCAGCCCCTCACCGGGACGCAGATCAATATGAATTTCAGAACAGGGGCCACAGGGGCCGGTATCGGCCATTTCCCAAAAATTCTCTTTGCGCCCCATATAAAAAACGTGTTCAGAGGTCATGCCGGGTTGTTGTCTCCAGTAACCGGCGGCTTCTTCATCGGTCGGGATTTCGCCTTTTTCATCTTTGAAAACTGTGGCGTATAGATTTTCGGCAGGCAATCCCCAAACATTTGTAAGAAGATCCCAACCCCAAGCGATGGCGTCTTCTTTGTAATAATCACCGAAGGACCAATTTCCCAACATCTCAAAAAAAGTATGATGCGTGTCATCGCGGCCGACATCGTCGAGATCGTTGTGCTTCCCAGCGACTCGCATGCACTTTTGCGAGTTGGCAGCGCGGGTGTAGGGGCGCTTGTCGGTGCCGAGGAATACGTCTTTGAACTGTACCATCCCGGCGTTAGTGAAGAGCAACGTGGCATCGCCGCCGGGAACAAGTGGTGCGGACGGGACAAACGTGTGCCCGGCTTTTTCAACAAAATAATCAATAAATGTTTTTCGGATGGCATTTCCAGTCAGATTTTTGGGAATAGACATAATTGCTCCTATTTTTCGCCGCTACGACTGCGGCTCAGCGGTGATTTGATCATAAAAAATAAACCCGGACAATAGAAATGTCCG
>CALCSH010000154.1 GCA_937893815.1 uncultured Anaerolineae bacterium
CTGGCAGCCGTCATGCCACGCACGGGTGTAACCACCTGTCGGCTGATCAGCAAACTGACCAGAACCGCCGCCAGGAAAGCCGCCAACGCCGCGCGAGTCATCGATTCATTGACGGCGTTTTGAAAGCTGGTGAACAGATCCACTTCCAGGTTTTTGCTGGTTTCCATCATACCCATATTGCTGTCTGCCATCATGGGCATCATGGCGGCCAAATGGTGGTCAAAGGCAGAGGGAATGATGAGTTTCGTGGAAGTCGTCAGGACGATGATCCCCACCAGAATGATAACTAAATAGGAAAGAAAGAGTTTCCAGCCCAAACGCTGGCGAATTTGAGCCAACATGCTAAAGCCTCTCGTCGTTGAAACGGTAGCCGACACCGCGCACGGTGCTGATAAATTGCTCGCCAATTTTCTGGCGAACATGCCCGATATGTACATCCACCACGCGGATTTCGCCGAAATATTCGTAGCCCCAAACTTTTTCGAGCAGCCGTTCCCGGCTGAGCACCAAACCGCTCTGGTCGGCCAACGCTTTGAGCAAATCAAACTCAGTGGTGGTGAGTTCGATCAATTGCGCATCAACCCAGACCTGACGCGCGCCAATATCCATGCGTACATGCCGAAAGAGGAGGGTCTCACTCTCGCTACCGCTGCTATCACTTTGCAGGCGGCGCAGAGCAGCCTTGACACGGGCGACCAATTCGCGCGGGCTGAAGGGTTTGGTGACGTAATCGTCAGCGCCTACCGAGAGGCCGATAATTTTGTCGGTTTCTTCGGTTTTAGCCGTCAGCATGATCACGTATACATCGGACGCTCGCCGTAACCGCGTGAGCAACTCGATACCATCCATACCGGGTAACATGATGTCGAGCACGACCAAATCGGGCTTGTAGACCTGCGCAGCTTTCAGCCCGGAGGGGCCATCGCTGGCGGTAAAGACTTCGTAGCCTTCTTTGCGCAAGTAGGATGTCACCAGATTGAGGATACTGGGTTCATCATCAACCACCAGAATTTTTACATTGGACATGAGATGTTCCTTTGGCAATTGGCACTCTTTCAAAAAACTGCCCGAAAATAGGGGTATATGGGGTGCTTTGCACCCCATATACCCCTATTTTCGGATACACTGTTGAAAGTATACCAGCCGCGCGGGTAGAAATTCAGGCCTCGACGCGATAGTTACGCATCATGCCCATATCTTCGTGTTCCAGATTGTGACAATGATAAAGGTATAAGCCTTCGTAATCTTCGAATTTAAGCAAGATTTTCACGCGCTCTCCCGGCAGCACCAGAACCGTATCATGCCAGCCATCATCGACGAAGCCATCGCTGAGCGTTTCCCAGTCGGAGCGGCCCGACGAATCAATTTCGCGGCTGACAATTTGGAATTGCAGTCCGTGAATATGCATGGGATGAGGCAGCGCCGTGCCGCCCATCATGCCCGTCCCGCCCCCGGATTGATTGGTAAACTGCCACATTTCCAGATCACCGAGTTTGACGACTTCATCGCGATCGACTTCGTTCATGCTGAAGGTACGACCGTTGATCGTCCAACGCATGCCCATGCCCATGGCCATCGTAAAGGCGCGCGGCGAGTTGCTGTTGACAGCATCATTCTCGCTATACCCGGAGATTTTGGAGAGTTGGGCTGGCAAGGTTTCTGAAGCCTGTTCCTGGCGCTCGACCTGAACATTCAACACCGGGAAGACGGCGCCGCCATCCGGGGCAGCAGACGGCAAGTTGATCAGGCGAAGTTGATCGCCTACGGCTCTCCCGCTGAAATCCACCCACAACTCAAGGCGCTGCGCCGGGGCCAGGGTGACAGAATTCTTTACCAAGGGCTGCTCCAGCAGGCCGCCATCGCTGCCGATCACAGTCAGGGGGGTACCATCTTCCCAGGCCAGTTTGTAGATACGCGAGTTGGAGCCGTTGAGCAGACGCAGGTGATAGGGGCGCGTGGCAACCGGAAGGGTGAAATCAACCTGACCATTAATCATCAGGCGATTACCCAGGAATCCCATCATCTGATCCATCATGCCGTTGCCGCCATAGACGAGCTGGTTATCGCCATCGAAGAGGCGATCTTGAATCACCAATGGAAGATCATATTCACCGGAAGGTAATCCCAGCGCCTGCTCTTCGGCATCGCTGACGATGAACAGCCCGGCCAGCCCGTTGTATACCTGCGGGCCAGTGCGTCCGTGTGGATGGGGGTGAAACCAGTACGTCCCAGCGCGGTCAGCGACCGTGAACTCATAAGTATACGTTTCGCCTGGATCAATCGCCAGGCAGGGGTGACCATCGGCGGCTTCGGGCACATGCAGTCCATGCCAATGGATGATAGATGGTTCTGACAGATCATTGGTGAATTGGACGCGCACCTTTTGGCCGCGCTGCACCCGAATGATCGGACCCAGGTACGAGTTGGGGATAACCTGAAGAGCATTGACATCGCCCCCCAGCACTTCACCCTGATATTGCCAAACACGGGTTTTCTGACCCGGTAGAATGGCAACTTCGGTGGGGGCGGCATGCAAAGCAATTTCAACATCCGGTGTGAAATTTTCATTCACCGACAAACCGGCAGCCGCTGATATGTCCGTACAGGCACTGAGCAGGCTGCTCAGGCTACCGCCAAAAACAGCCGCTGTTCCTAACCCCGACAAGCGTAAAAAATCCCGGCGGTTGATAGATTGATAATTCATAATGTTTTTCTCCGTAAGGCGCGCAGACCTCCGAGAATTGAATATCTCGGAGGTCTGGAATTGTTTTTAATTTACTCTTCGCTCATTTCGATGAAGTCGCCGTGCCAGGTGTGTGGGAAAACCTGCCCGGTGAAACCGTTGACGCTGAGCATACCAACGATGGCACCGTTTTTCTGGGTGTCAATGGTGTAGTAGCCATAGAAAGCGGTTACTTCGTCTAAAACTTCGACACCCGGGTAATATTGATCCAGGTAGCTTTGAGCCATTTCGGAGGCTTTTTCAGGGGTGACAGATAACTCGGCCGATAGTTCAGGAACAGAGGTAGTATCACTATTTCCAAAGCTATTCATCATGCTGCCGGGGCCGTAACCCGAACCGCCCATCATCATCCCGGGGCCCATCATGCCATAGCCACCGAAGCTGCTCATCATGCCATACTTCAGGTTCCACATCATATTGGGGCCATATTCGGGGTAAACGGCTTTGGTGACCGGGTCTACCAGGAGTTCAAATGCACCGATGCCAGTGCTTTTCTCCACGATGATAGCATAAGCATTATTATCAAAAACCATAATCTCTTTGAGGGCCAGATCCTCGTTTCCGAAAGAAATCAGGTAGGATTCAACCGCCGTGCGAGCCGCATCAACGGAGAGGGGTTCAACATTCGCCTGGCTGTTATAGCTGCCCATCATGCCACTGCTACCACCCATCATGGTGCCATAACCATACGGAGTGCCACGCTCACCCTGGTTGTACGATCCCATCATTTCGCCAGGCCCAAAGTTGGATGAACCCATCATGGCGCCGTAGCCATACGGAGCATCGCGATCACCCTGGTTGTACGACCCCATCATTCCGCCGGGGTAAAATCCGTCGGCTCCCCAGGCCACTGAACGTCCAAACGCAAATCCAGTCCATACAAGCGCCGCAGCGCCAACCAGAACACTCACGACGATCAAAGTTATACGTAACGTTTTATTCATAGTGATACACCTCTAATACGGTATCTTGGTATTCCACTTTTGACTCCACTGCAAAAAGACATTTTCACCGCAGAGTGCGCAGAGAACGCCGAGATTTTCTGACGATTTCGCAGAAAAATGGCTTCTTTTTTGCCGATTTCGCACTTTTAAAACTCTGCGCTCTCCGCGTTCTCGGCGGTGAAGGTTTTTTGCAGTAGAGTCACTTTTGAAAGTGGTTGATATGTCCCCCAGTATAGCGGTGTTGTTTGAAGAAGAAATAAAGCCTAATTAAAGATCGTGTAAAGAAATCGACACAAGGTTGAGGCTATGCAGTTTTGTCATGGGCGGCGCGTTGTTTGGAGATACAATGATGATCTCCATAGGAGCAAAACACGCAACAATCGCCACTTAACGGTCTCAGTACGGTGCCACAACTGGCACACGGATAAAATGCCAGTCAGTAATCAAGAGGAATATCCAAATCAACGACAAATCCACACTGTGGACAGGTCAGATTGGTGTGGGTGATAATTTCAACTTCCATGGAAAACTCCTTCTGCGTTGGATGATTGGCTCAGAGTCACAACCAACTGAGTGCCATCTTTAAGGGCCGATTGAATCTTGAGCCGGGCGCCGATCAACTCGGCGCGTTCGTGCATCCCCAGCAGACCAAAGTGGCCACTGGGGGCAAATTCCGCCGGGCTTTCGGGAATACTAAAGCCAATCCCGTTATCTTCAATCGTCAGGACGACTTCGTCTGCCTGATAATGGATAAACAGTGCAGCAGAGGCCGCCTGGGCATGGCGGATCACATTGCTCAACCCCTCTTGTGCCATGCGATACAACGCCAGCTCCGTTTCAGTTGATAAACGCCGCTCCGCACCCAGGTGTTGAAAATCGATGTGAATGCCGAAAGATTGCGATATTTCGCGCGCCAGCATTTCCAGGGCGGCTACCAAACCCAGATCTTCTAAATAAAGCGGACGCAAGGCACGCGTCAAACGGCGCAAATTTTGAATGGTGCCCTCGGTCAGAGACTGGATTTCCTGAAGGGCAATCATGGCCTGGGGATCTGCTGCCAGCTTCAATTGAGTCAGCTGCACCCGCTGGTTGAGAGCAATCAAGGCCTGGATGGTGTCGTCATGCAGTTCGCGGGCCAGACGCAGGCGTTCTTCTTCCTGCCCGGTGGTGATCGCTCCAATATAACCGCGCAGCCCTTCCTGGGAGCGCCTGATTTTCTCAGCCAGATGAATCAACGTATGCTGCAAGCGGTGGATTTCCTCAATCCCGCCTACGGATTCTTCAATCGCCCGATAATCTCCCCAGGTCAATTCTGCGGCGCGTGCTTCCAGCGTCTGCAAGGGTTGGACGATTTTCTTGGCCCCAAACCAGAGCGCTATCAATGACAATAGTAAGACCGGCACCAGCACTAAAGGGGCAAGTTGAGTTGTGTTCAACAAAGGACTACTAACGGAATCCCAAGGCTCCTCAATCACCAACGCCCAACCCATGGGTTGGATCGGACTAAATGCGACAACATGCTCATTGCTAGCCACTTGTAAATATATGGTTCCACTCTCACCCCGCAGCGCTTCAGCAACGCCAGGGTGATGATCAGCCCCCTCCAGAGGATCGGTTGTGCCAATTTGAATGATGACTTGATGGTCAGCCGTCACGACAATCGCAGTTGACCCTTCGCCGAGCGTAACTGATTCCGCCAGCATTCGCTGGATTAGCCTTGCTGGAGAAAAAGCCCCGACGGCGATGGGAGACTCAGCATCTTTCGCAGATGCGATAAAGATCAAATTTTCATTGTTTATTTCATCGATAAGGGGAGGGGAATAAACCGATTGCTGACCGGCGAGTTCCATGGCATCCTGCAGGAGCGAAGTCAAACTTTCTGGCGCTTGGTTCCAGAAAGCGGCCTCACCGGTAAAGGCTTCCAACTGTCCATCGGGCGAATATATCGCCAGGCCAAAATCAAAATCATCATCCAAGAAGGCGGATGCCTCCAGAATTTCACTGGGGGAGAGAATTGGATCGGAAGTTCGCAGCGCTAATCCGCGCATAGCTGCCAAACGGTGATAAAGATGTTCGCCGATCGCACTGGCGGCGGTACGCGCAGCGCGCTCATCGCGCTCCCCCACGAGCTGTCGCATGGCATGCTGATGCAGGTTCAGACTGCCGAAAGTGATCAGCAACAGGATTCCGGTAAGCGGCAGAAAGAAAAAAGCAAAGAATTGCAGGTTCAAGCCCCGCCAGCGTAAACCGGGTAACGGAAGCGATCCCTGGGGTGGTCGCGCCATGTCTAACTGCCCATCTGTTCGATATCAGAAGGCAGCCAACCGAGTGAAACAGCCCGCATGACAGCTTCGGTGCGGCTGCTGGCCTGAAGTTTATTAAAAATATGCGCCAGATGTCCCTGCACAGTGCGATCGCTGATACCCAATTGTACGCCAATGGCCTTATTGGTATCCCCGATGGCGACCTGGGTCAAAACTTCCAATTCGCGTTCGGTCAATTTTTCTACCGACTTATTGCGCAATCCGGTAGATACCTGCGCCATCATTTTTTCGACGATGGAAGAATCCAGAGCAGAATTTCCAGCATGAACATCACGCACGGCGCGAATAATCTCGCCGGGGGAAGCGGTTTTGAGTACATAGCCATTGGCGCCCGCCTGGAGGACAGCCATCACATAAGGATCATCATCGTATGCCGTCAGGATGAGCACACCTACCCCGGGGTGGGTAGCCCGCACCCAGCGCGTGACTTCAATTCCGCTGGCCTGCGGCATCTGGATATCGAGCACAGCCACATCGGGTTGATACTGCTCTATCAGCGCTCGGGCAGCTTTGCCATCATCCGCTTCGGCAACAACTTCAATATCATCCGCTTGATCAAGAAATTGGCGAATGCCAGCGCGCACAACGGCGTGGTCATCGGCTAAAAGAACACGTATATTGGCTTCATTCATACTGCTATTCTACTACGATTGGTCTGGACTTATAATCACGGGGTTTCTCACGACAGTTCCCAAAGAGCCTAATCACGGCGTTTACAGTTCCAGTTCAGCGTGCCGAAATTTCATCAAGATCGTTCGAGCGGTATCCTGAAAGGCAGCCTCCACATAGGGGAAGCCAAACCAGACGATCCCCAAACCAAAAAAAATGCCTGTGATCAGGCGCAGCCAGGAATTAATAGATCCCCAGGCATCGCCAACATAGAATGTATCCGGGTAGCTATTTTGCGATAAAGTCGCCAACCAGACATTGCTATCGCGAAATCCCTGACCAATCCCAGAAAAATCGCTGATCATGTGGGTTACCCCGTCAATGCCCATCGGAAGTAAAAAAAGCACCAATCCCCACCAGCGCAGTGGCCTGATCTTTTTTCGCAGCGGATACCATATCCAGGCGAAGATCAAAATACTGGAGTACATCGAAACCATACGGTCCGACCAGGCCACTTTCCAGCCCATCTCAGGGTTTCCGATGAATTGACGCAGTACCAGGGGGTTGAGGGTCTTTTGCCATGCAGCTTGAATTACGTTGAGTGAATACATGGCTTCCTTTCCAAATATAAAAAAGGAGCGCTGCGGAAGCTGATGGCAGACGAAAGAATAGAGCAGGTAAATTGCCTTCCCGGCGTCTTCCCAACCAACATGCATCAAGACAGGTGCCAAAAATGGCGTGCCAATATACAGTCCATAGAACAGACTAAACACCAGCATCCAATGGAGGCTCAACCAGTAGATGCATCGGTTGGCGATGATCACCCTAGCTGGTTTGCGGGAATTTTGGGCAGTTACGCCCGAATCAGGGAGCATTGGGTTCAGGGGCATGGTTGCGATTCGCGCTGATGAAGCTGCGCGCCTGACCTTGATCAAATTCATCAAAGCGCAGCATATACCCCCAGGAAGTCATCACCACGGGCACATCCAAAGAGGGCCAGGGGAAGGCGATTAGCTTTACTTCCAAGAATTTGCTCATCACATCCTTGATTTGGATTTTTAGCGCATCGCATTCCGCGGCAGTGTCTAGCGTCTCGCAGTTGTACCAGAAGATTACATAGCCATGCTCCAGGTTATGGAGCAAGTAGCCTTCCGGGTAGATCACGGGTGTCGCAGGATCACCTGCTTCATAGAATCCCGCATCCAAAGGCTGACCATAGTGACGCCCGGATGTCGGAGGGTCAGAATTGAATGGGCCAGGGTTTTCTCCTTCAGAAAGATGTTCGCTGGCATTTGCCATAATGGGCACTTTCTCCCCCAAAGCAGGTTGATTCATTTTCGCAAAGAGGTAGCCACCCAGCGCCAGTAAAACTACAATTATGGCTCCCCAAATCAAGGAATTGACGATATTCTTTTTACGCTGCTTCGCTCGACGGTCTTCTCGTAACTTTTGCTTACTCATAATTCACTCCAGTACATTATCTAGCTATGATTGAAGGGTATCTCTCGGGAAGCATCTTTACGAACTGCCGTGAGAAGCCCCATATCTAGGGATATGGACAACGACCACGATGATTCCTAGAAACCTCTCAGGAATCGCCCGCTAACTCGTCAAGAAACGTGGAATACAAATCATCCGAAAGTAAAGCCAGATGGATAGAATCCACCAACTCCGGGTTGGGCCGGTGAGTTGGGGAATCAACTAGATTTATCTCTGTCTGCCCCTTTTGAGAGTGCACCACAACTGAGATGGGGATATTTTCTTTATCATAAATCAAAAGTATTACCGTCTGGCAATCGCAAGTCGCATTTCCATGATATGGGCAAACCAGATCAGGATACGAAGCGCAAGCAGATTGCAAATCGAAAGAGCGCACGACATGGATGCCAAGTCGTGCTAAACGGCTGCTGATCTGCGTGATAACGGCTTCGCTATCAAGATCGAGTTTATTTATACGCGTTGTTTGGAACATTGCATGCTCTCCATTGCCCAAAGGTAACTTCTCTGGTTAACACCTTCGCTGAGGAGCTTGATAATGTCAACTTACACAAACGGTGGTCGAAAATTTCTGCCAACTTGACATTGTCAAAGGAGTCTCCACCCAAAGTATAAAATAAATACCAGCTTTTCACAGCGCCATATGCCGTATAGCGTTATAGGCAATTTTGCCTATTCGGCGTATATTAGCCTTATTTTCCGCAGATTCAGACATTTCTCTGTCAAATTCGTGGGAGAAATTGCCGGTTTGCGTTCAATTGCGGTGGCAACAACAAATAGCATAGGCCAAAATGCTTATATGCAAGTACGCATATTTGCGCATGACTAAAACGCGTGCAGCATATATGATGGAATTACTTCACATGCTCTTCTCGCGAGCACTTCCCAAAACTCATTAATTCGATCGTGGAGAATATTATGAACACAATCCAAACCAGGCGACATAACCAGCGCCTCAAAAAACGCCAACGAAATACTCTGGCATTTCTGATCGTCGGCGGGATGCTGCTGATTACTGCAGGAATCATGATTGTGAAAAGTGCCCTTTCGCACAAGGCGGATCCATCATTAATCGAAATAAGCGGCCAGCCCAGTTTACAAGTTGATCAGGAGTTGATCGACTATGGCGATGTCAAACTGGACACCAATCTGACCTTTGCCCTCAAATTAACAAACGTCGGCGATCAGGCGCTGAAAATCAGCGATACTCCTTATGTCGAAGTTAAAGAGGGCTGTTGACCGCCTTCACTGACCATCGGTTCGATGGTCTTACAACCCGGCCAGAGCACAACACTTGAGTCAAGCGTATTCATGATGCACGCCGGGATGGATGGCCCGCATGACTTCCGCGTCCATATCAATAGTAACGATCCCGATACTCCAGATAAAACAGTAACTGTTTTATCCAATTGGGTACCGTAATACCCATTTTTTCGAAACTTTCTCTACCAAAGCGTTAGCCTGAATAAGTACTACTCATATTTTCTAATTTCTGGAGGAACAGATGAAACGTGTAACATTATTTTCAATTCTTGCATTAACCGCCCTGCTAATCTCTGCCTGCGGTGGTACAGCCAAACCCGAGACTGTAAACCTGACCGTCGAATTGAGTGAGTATGCTTTCTCACCCAGCCAAATTGAGTTAAAAGTTGGGCAAGAAGTTTCCATGACGGTAGTAAATGTCGGTCAACTGGATCACGAAATCATGTTTGGCCGCGATGTGATGATGATGGATAGCCGTCCATCTGGATTTAAGATGGATATGTTCGAAAGCGCCCATGTCGAACCCATGATGGTGAGTGAAGCCATGGGAGAAGAAGATCATGCAGCAGAAGAGGGCCACGACGGATTTATGGTTTTCTTGCCCCCGGGCGACGAACAATCCACCTTCACCTTCACCGTATCGGAGGATATGGTCGGCGAATGGGAAATTGGTTGCTTCGAACTGGATGGCGTACATTATGATGCAGGCATGAAAGGTTCTTTAGTCGTCACACCATAGCTAATTACAAGTACTGGATTTCCAAATAGCAGCACCCATGTGATGGGTGCTGCTATTTTTAGTTCGATAGATGTTGAGGTTTTCGTAGACACATCAAAGACGATGATAAATAGAATAGGCAATATTGCCTATTCATAACGCGCATTCTGGCGCATGACAGCCGCTCCCAACCCAGATAAGATTGGATCCAAACCGCCCATAAAGGAGAATGCGACCGAATGCAACGCAAAATTTTCTTGATCCTTGCAATCGTATTGATAGCCAGCCTGCTCGCAACTGGCTGTGGTGGATCGAAATCTCAGACGTATACCATGGCCCCTATGGATGAAATGCCTCTCGAGGTTCAGGATGCCCCCACAGTCGTCAGCGAGGCTTATCGTTTCGCGGCTGGCAACCCCGAGGTTTTGCAACAATTACCCTGTTACTGCGGGTGCGGCACTATGGGGCATACCTCTAATTATTCCTGTTATGTGACTGGAGAAAATACCGACGGCTCATTGGCATTCGACAATCACGCTCTGAGTTGTTCGATCTGCGTAGACATCACCCAAGACGCCAAACGTATGTTCGATGAGGGCAAAACGCTA
>CALCSH010000155.1 GCA_937893815.1 uncultured Anaerolineae bacterium
TCAATGCGGGTATCGTCGCTATCCATACAAATCTAAATATTGAGGACAGCACCTTGAACGCCGGGTTGGCGGCTGTCAACTCGAACGTGGCACTTGTCAACAGCACGGCTAATGCCGGTGTGGCGCAGATCAATTCGCAAGTTGTCTTCATCGATGTGGATGATGATGGTGATGCCGATATTGCCGCGGCCAACTCAACAATCAAAGCTGCCAATACGGGTTTTGGGCCGGGTACTGTTCTACAGATTGAGAATTCGCTTCTCGATGTTACCGGCACTCCACAGGATGATGTCGTTGAAGTTTCGCTGGTGGGTGGTGGCGGAAATACTGTCAGCATCAACAACGGTGAAGGGAATGATACGATCATCCTAAACCTGAATGACGCACAGAGTCAGGTAAATCTGAGTGACACTGGCAGCATGGGCAACGACAGTCTGAAAGTTTTCCTGCGTACATCGGAAAATGTACAACTGAGCGGTAGGCAGGTTACTAGCAGAAATCAATCCATTGTGTTCGATCAGGGTTTTGAAAGCCTGTTGGTTGCTGCGGAGGGGCAGGACGATTCAGCAACCGTTGCAGGTGATTTGGCTTTCTCTGGGCAGTTAGAAATTTCAGCTGCGACCATCCTGGTCAATGCCAATATTGCTGCCAGCCAGGTTGTTTTGAATGCAGGCGGTGATATCCTCCAAACGGCTGGATCAACGATTTTAACTCCTGGAGCGGGCGGGATCTTGTTCAATGCCGGATTGCAGAAACCGGATGCCAATATCACCATTCTTGGTGATGTGCTCAGCGAGCGTGGAGCCATTACCTTCAATGCTCCCAATGATGTGACCATTGGCTCAGACGCTCGTATTGCAAGTGCTGGAAAACTTACCATCCATGCCGACAGCAACGGCGATGGAAGCGGAAGCCTGGTCATGTTGGGCGATGTGAATATCACCAATAATGCTATTGCGATTAGTGCTGCGGACATCCAACTCGAAGGGGATATCACCAGTGGAAGCGGCGATATCCAACTTGCACCTTCAGCGGATTTCATCGGTGTTTTTTTGGGCACAGCATTCGTAGAGGCTGCTCTTAATCTTGGGCAGCTTGAGTTTCGCCACCTGGTTTCTAGTGGTATGGTATTGATTGGCGGATTTTCGGCAATTGGAGATATCACGATTGGTGCCCTGAATCTCTCCGAAATGCCGTTTGATCTCACCGTACAGGGCGGTACAATTGCGCTGGGGAATATGATCCTGGCAGCCAGTATGACTCTGCAATTGCTGGCCGCGGGTGCGATTCTCGATATCAATCGCGATCAGAAGAATCTCAGTGGTGGCGGACTGGCCTATTTGGTTGCAGATACCATCGGTGCACTGGGTAACAGCCTCGATGTCTACGTATCTGGGGCGGCCATAGCCCGGCAGGTCTACGTGCAAAGTTATCCAACGGGGGATCGTAGTTCGATTGGTGGAACTGGGGATACGGAGTTAGCCTCGTCGGATTCCGACGAGCCTCCCCTATCGGCTCGTTCAAATCTAGCGTTCCGAATCAAGGAAACAATTCAAATAACGGTGGCTGGTTCATCCCGCAGCCAGATGATCACACTTGCGGGTGAGGGTGGTAGTAGTGCAATAGCGATTGCCGGATTTTCAGGCGACGATACGCTGGTGGTCGATTTTTCTCAGGGCAACCCTATCCCAGCCGCAGGATTGACGTTTGATGGCGGGGCGGGCTTTGACAGCCTTAGCATTCTGGGTGGGGCGTTTGACACTGTGGCATATCGTGCCAGCAGCCCAAATTCCGGTGATATCTATCTAGATGGCGCGCAACTTCATTATATTAATATCGAGCCAATTGATGATTTTAGTGTTGCCACGAATGTGACCTTCACCGGCACTGCAGGCAACGATACCATCACTCTGGTGAATGGCGCGCTAAAGGCGAATGGCTCAACGCCATGCGGTGTAGCCTGCATCGAGATTCAATCTCCCCAGTTTGAGAATATTATTTTCGCCAACAAGACTAACGTGATCGTGAACGGTGGCGGCGGCAACGATATCATCACCCTCAATTTCAACGCGGCCGCGGCAGGTCTGGCTTCTCTAATCATTCAGGGTGGAGCAGGTGCGGATACATTCCTGATTAATAGTGCCGCATCGTTGGCCGTTGTGGTGGATGGCGGCACGGGTACGGATGCACTGGCTGTCAACGGCACAGTTGGCAGCGTAATAAATATGGAAAGCCTGACGCTTAGTACGACCGCCAACCTGATGGTCAACATCGGCGGCATGAACCCTGGCGATTTTTCCCAGGTACATATCTCTGGTCTGGCTGTTCTGTCAGGTACCTTATCCGTCACATTTATTAATAACTTTGTTCCCACCGTTGCTGATCGTTTTGATATTTTGCTCTTTGGTTCCGTGAGCGGTAGTTTTGACGCATCCACAGGCTTATTCGGTTTTGGCGATGGCAGCCAGTATCTTGCCATGAATCAGCAAGCCGATCGCATCACTTTGGTTTCGAGCAATCTCCCCGGTGGCAGTGGGGTTTTCTTCCGGCCTGATGCGGTGAGCGATAGCCACACTTTGGGTGAATTCTTCAACCGCGATTATTTCCCAGGCGCATCTCCAACACTCGAAATATCTGGCGAGATCCGATTAAACAGTTTCCTTGCCTTCAAGGGTACATTTACGTTTGGCGCCGGGTTTGAGTTAGGTGTCGAGATTGCCACTGGCGTACCGGCGAATGTGGGTGCCGCCCTGGGGGCGTTTGGGCTGGATGCCATTGTGGATGCGATTACGGCTATTTCTGGGGTGACTGTCGGCGAGAATTTTAGCACCATCTCTGGTTGGGATGCCTGGAAGGTGGTTGTTGGTGCCAGCAATTTAAGCGGTTTTGTCGGTCTGGGTGATCCCGATTTCAGCGACCCCAATTGGGCGCAGAATGATGACCTTTTTGGGTTTATTCTAGATGGTGTTGATTTGGGCCTCGCTCTGATGCATTCTTTCTATCAGGATATACCAGGGTTAAGAAACTTTATTGGGTTGAGCGCTACGGCCAGCACAGTGGCTTTCACAGCCTACGGTTCTGATTGGATGAACATCGCCCTCAACGGCTTGTCGATTGTCGTGAATGATAATTTGGATGTTTTGCCCGGCGACTATGGCCCGCCAGTCATTGATTGGGCCAACACGAATTGGGATGATGGTGATGCGACGGCTGGTTTGCAGGTTGGAGCCTCAACGATTGGCTGGGATGGGAATCAGCGCCTGGGTGTGAGTGCCGAGAATGCGGTGATTGATCTGTTGAGCTTCCTGCATTTGAAAGGTAGCTTCTTCTGGGAGAAGGGGCCGCAGCAATTGGTTGAAATTGCCACGGGTGTACCGGCTAATGTTGGCGCAGCATTGGGTACCTTCGGACTGGACACTTTAGCGGATTCTATTGCAGGCATCGCGGGCGTGGATATTGGCGAGAACTTCGGCACAATCTCTGGCTGGGATGTAGCCACGACGATGCTGGGGATGAGCGGGGTGATGGGCTTTGCCGGTTTTGGTGATCCCGATTTCAACGATCCCAACTGGGCACAGAGCAGTGATTTGCTGGGCTTTATCCTGAGTGATCTGGATTTGGCGTTGGGGATCATGGAATCGACCTTTGACCAGATTCAAGGCTTGAAGCAGTTCATTGGATTGAGCGCTACGGCAGGGACAGTGGCCTTCACGGCCTATGGTTCGGACTGGCTGAATATTGAAGCTAACAACGTCTCGGTGGTGGTCAACGACAACCCGGACAACTGGCCCGGCGGCTTTGGCCCGGCAGTCATCGATTGGTCGAATACCGACTGGAACGATGGTGATGACACCGCTGGCTTGCAGGTACCGACGGGGGCGAAGAACGCGGACGGAACCAACGGGACGATGACCATCGGTTGGGACGGCAATCAACGCATCGGTGTCTCCTCTGAAATGGCCGTGATTGACTTGCTCGATTTCATCCACTTGAAAGGCAGTTTTTTCTTTGAGAAGGGGCCGCAGCAGTTGGTTGAAATTGCCACCGGCATCCCGGCTAACCTGGGTGCTCTGCTGGGTTCAATAGGGTTGGATAGTATCGCCGATACGATTGCGGGCATCGCTGGCGTGGACATTGGCGAGAACTTCGGCACGATCTCCGGCTGGGACGTAGCTACGATGATGTTGGGTATGAGCGGAGTGATGGGTTTCGCGGGGTTTGGCAGCCCGGATTTCAGCGATCCGGATTGGGCGAAAAGCGATGACCTCTTTGGCTTTATCCTGGATGACATGGATCTGGCCTTGGGGATTATGGAATCAACTTTCGATAGAATTCAGGGCTTGAAGAAATTCATCGGTTTGAGCGCTGCAGCAGGCACTGTGGCCTTTACGGCGTACGGTTCCGATTGGTTGAATCTGTCAGCCCAGAACGTAGAAGTTGTGTTGAATGACAATCCGGATAACTGGCCTGGCGATATGGGTCCGGCAGTCATCGATTGGGCGAATACCGACTGGAACGATGGCGACGACACCCCCGGATTGCAGGTACCCACAGGGGCCAAGAACCCGGACGGCACGAACAAGACCATGACCATCGGCTGGGATGGCAATCAGCGCATTGGGGTTTCGTCCGAACTGGCCCGGATTGATTTATTGAAATTTTTGCATTTGCAAGGCAGTTTTTTCTTCGAAAAAGGCCCGCAGCAGTTGGTCGAGATTGCCACTGGAATCCCGTTGAATATTGGACAGGCTCTTGGCGCAGCCGGGCTGGACGATGTAGCTGATTCGATTGCCAGTCAGGCCGGTGTCACAATTGGCGCCGATTTCGCCACCATCAGTGGCTGGGACGTTGCCACGATGATGCTGGGCATGAGCAATGTGATGGGTTTTGCCGGGTTTGGCGATCCGGATTTCAGCGATCCAAACTGGGCCGATGATGATGATCTGTTTGGGGTGATTCTGGACGATCTCAACGTGGCCCTGGGCATTATGGAATCCACCTTCCCGATCGACATCCCCGGATTGAAGCGCTTCATCGGATTGCACGCCACGGCGAAACAGGCGGCCTTCGTTACCGGTGGCTCGGATATCTTTGAAGTTTCGGTGAAAGATGTAGAAGTTATCATTAACACCAATTCCAACACCTGGCCTGGTGGCCTTGGCCCGGCGGTGATTGATTGGGGCTTGACGGATTGGAACGATGGCGACGATACCCCCGGCTTGCAAGTACCCACGGGAGCCAGGAACCCGGATGGCAGTAAAAAGACCATCACCTTGGATATGGATGGCAACGAGCGCATCGGTGTATCTGTTGGCGAAGCCACCCTTCTGCTGGCTGATTTCATTTATCTGACCGGTAGTTTGGCCTTTGAAATGGGGCCTACGTATACTATCGATATCAATACGGGTGTCTCGGCGAATTTGGTCGATACCCTTGGCCTTCCTTCGATACTTCCTGGCGTCCAAGTTTCCACGATCACCCTGGGCGGTTCGCATTTGAAAGCCTTTGTTGGGCTGGATGCCAAAGAGTATTTCACCAAACCCGATGACAATAATTCCATCGGTTTTGCCATCGATGACCTGACTTTTGGCATCGCCATCATGACGCCCACGGTTTTCGATGTGCTCAATCAGACCCCGCTCAAGAACTACAAGCCTCGTTTCATCTCCCTGAAAGCCACAGCGGAGTTTGTCGGATTCGTTGGTTTTGGCGATTTCTTGACCTTAGAAGCGCACGATCTGCTGATTGAGGCCAACGTAGGCCCAATGTTTGCCGGTAATATGGTCACAGTCGATTTGGCCTCCAGTTTCCCGGCAGATGGCGACACCCCGGCGGGCTTTGCTGTCAAGACCGGCACTGGCACCGAGCCGGTTTATCTAGATTATTCGGGCGAACTCCTGCGGGCCAGTTCTACTCAGGTAACGCTTTCGATCTATAACTTTGTTTATTTCACCGGTAGTTTTGCCCTCGAGATGGGGCCACGCTACGAGATGGATATCAACACAGGGGTCAGCCTCGGTGGGGAGATGCAATATCTCAATAATGTTGAGATGAAGACCCTCACCATCGGCATGTCAAATGTCTATGCTTTCTTCGGCTGGGGTCCATATTATAAAGATACCAATAAAAATGGACGCATCGACGAGGGCGACACGCCAGATGATTCGGCCATCGGTTTTGCGATAGAGAATCTAGATTTCGGTATGGTGATGATGAACCCCACCATCGGGGGGCCAGGGTTTATGGCCTTAAAGGTAAACGCCGATGTCGCCCATATGGTTGGCTTGGGGGATGCATTTATCTTGAAAGCGTATGACCTTGAAATGGAACTCAACTCTGGCATCTCCTTTGGCCCGTTCCTGCCCATGCCCACCGTGGATTTCAAGAAAAGTTTTGAAACCAGCGCCGGTGCAAATGATGGAACATTTGAGATTAAGACCGGCGGTGACCCTGTAGTGATCGATTTCTCCGGCGAACTTACCCGCCTGGTAGTGGGTTATGCCGAATTGAGTATCCTGGGTATGCTCCAGCTTTCGGGCAGTTTTGCTTTTGTCAAAGGCCCGACTATGGATGTTAAGCTCAGTGATGGCTCGACGAAAAATGTCTCCATCATGTCGATTGGCTTCAATGATATCTACGCATTCGCTGGGCTGGGGCCGTATTGGCTCGACTCGAACAAGGATAATCGCATCGATGAGTCCGATGCCCCTGCAGATGATGCCATTGGGCTGGCGCTAGAGAATATGGACGGCGGCTTCATGTTGATGAGGTCCACCGATCCGCTTGACCTGGGAGTCTGGCTGGCGTTGAGCTTATCCATCCAGAAAGTGGGTTTGGTGGGCATCCCCATACTGACCCTGGAAGCCAATAGCCTCAAAGTGGAGATGAACGTCGGTCTGGGTGTGACCAGTGGCGTTGCAGCGGTAGATTTCAAAGCCAGCTTCCCGGCATCGGGTGATACTCCCGCCGGATACCCGCTGGAAACCGGCAGCGAACCCTTGTATCTGGTTTTCGAAGGATTCCATATTGCCATTCAGGGGCAGGTCAAAATCTATATCGAGATCGCCGGGGCTAAACTGGTGACTTTGGATGCTACGGTGGATTTCAAAGTCACCGAAACCGAATTCCTGTTCTTTGTGGATGGCAATCTCTTCATCGGTCCGCCGGACAGCCCCGTCATCGGCATGGAAGCCACCGGGCTGGTTTATGCCAGTTCGGGC
The DNA here is from genome assembly GCA_937893815.1 of uncultured Anaerolineae bacterium. GTDB lineage: Bacteria > Chloroflexota > Anaerolineae > Anaerolineales > UBA11858 > NIOZ-UU35. The sequence continues at coordinate 7,221 of CALCSH010000155.1, forward strand.
GGGCTGGCGATCTACTTTGATCTTTCTGTATCCGCCGGTGTTTCGGGGATTATTCAGTTCAAGGGCGATTCGACCTTCTATTTGAATACCTTTGGTACGGATATTATTTACACCGTCCCCGAAGCATTCCGCGCCGCGGTCGGGTTTGACTCGCTAACCATTCCGGCGGGCGCACCGCTGCGTGAGGGGGGCAATGCTACGGCTGGTTCTTATATGGTTGTGATGGCATCCGGTGAGTTGATCATTGCCGGGCTGGTAACCTCCGGCGAGGTGTATCTCAGCGCCAATTTCTCCGAAGGCAAATTCGACTTTTATGCCAGCCTGGATTGGTTTGGAGTCATTACCGTCACCATTGAAGGCTATATTAAAGCGGATGGCGGTTTCCTGATCCAGGGTGAAGTGACTCTCGATATTGATTTTGTGGTCTTCGGGCTTTCCGGTGGACTTGGTGTGCGCATCAGTAATGATTCGCAGCCCTATTTTGCAGCATGGGTTTGGGGAGATATTAAATTACTGGGTGCTACGGTTGCTTCAGTGCGCGGCGAAATTGCCCTATATGCCGCCAGCGCAAGCGTGACTCTCTCGGCCACAGTTAATGTGCCCATTTTCGGCAAAGTCAGCAAAACCGGTACAGTTGTTTGGAGTTGGGGGCCGGACCCGATTTTGGCGACCAAACTCGCCGATGGCTCCTTGCGCCTCAATGTTGGACAGGATCGCATGGCCCGCGAAGTTGATCCCGATGATCCTTATTTTGATGAAGTTGCCGATGAATCCTACACGGTTGAACATGTGTCCGGCTCGGCGGGCAATGAAACTGTCAAAATCAAGGCGCTTGGCTATTCAGCGGAATTCAGTGGCATTTCTAGAATTCTGGCCAATAACGCCGAGGACGGCACGGACTATTTTGAACTGGATACGGGTATTTTGGTGGATGCTAATATTCATGGCGGCGACGGCAATGACACCCTGATCAATCAGGGCACCGGCAAAGCCACTTTCTATGGCGATGCAGGGAACGATAAACTCTACGGCGGGCTGAATGACGACATACTGGATGGCGGCGATGGCGACGACACCCTGATGGGCCTGGGCGGAAATGATACCTTAAAGGGCGGGGCGGGCGACGATACGATCTACGGCGGCGATGACGATGATACCGTGGATGATACTGGCGGCACGAACGAGATCAAGGGTGAGGATGGCAACGACACCATCTCGGTAACCGGCGGGATTGACGGAACTATCGATGGTGGCCGGGGTGATGATCGTATTTCTGTCGCCAGCGTCAGCATCATGATTTATGGTGGCGAAGGGAACGATGAAATCACCTTTACCGGCACCAATGTATTCATAGATGGCGGTAAAGGTGATGAGACGATTTTGGTTCAGGCCGAGACCGCGGAAATTTACGGTGGCGTTGGCAACGAAACCATTGTGTTGCAGAGCGCCCTGCAGTCTGGCCTGCTTGATGGCGGCGAAGGTGATGAAGAAATTACCTTCAACGGCGGTGTGCTGCATGTGATCGGTGGCGAAGGTTACGAAACGCTGTATTGGTCTACGACTTCGACAGCGCCTTTCGTTCTGGCACAATACGCCTTGACGCATCCGAACACCAGCCTGACCTTTGACGATACACTGGGCATTATCCGCCTGACCGATACAGCCACTGCGGGCACCACGCTGCAAAGTGCCAACCCGCTGGGTAGTACCTGGGGTAGCGTCAGCCTTTCGGTAGACGCGAGCGGGGTGATTGACAATACCAACGCTGTCTTCATTCAACCGGACGGCAAATTGATCCTGGTTGCTCCCGGCCTGACTGCCATGATTCGTTCGCAAGTCCAGGGTCTGACAGTGAAAAACACTGGATCGGGCGCCCTCGCCGATATCATCGTCCGAGAAGTGGATGCTCTTGAAATCACTGATGATGGCCGTGAGAATAGCGGTTTGTATACAACCTCGGGGTTGATCGATGTTGAATTAACCGGGCGCGATGCCTTATTGGATTTGACCTCCGGCCGGATCTGGTCGAATGGCAGCGGGATGAATGTCCGCTTGACCGCCGATGATGTCAACTTCCACTCTGGCGAGGATCAGGTTCACGGTTTGGCCGAGTTGACCATCCGCGCCAAGCATGACGACATCAACTACCTCATTGGCTCTGCAGCAGAAGGCCCCGGCGGCGGTGATCGCTCTGCCGAGCCGGAGGGTGGCAGCCTCGATTTGTCGATGGTGGACCTGGCTGCGATTGACGGTAATTTCACCCTGGTGACAATTGGTCACCGCTACAACGGAAACAGCATGGGTTTTGGCGATGTGGAAGATGCCACTACCCTCAAATATTCGGGTGCGCCGCGTGTAGTCAATACGGCTCTGCGTAATCCCACCAAATTCTACGCCGACGTGATGACCATTGAAGGCGATGTGCAGGCTCCCGAAGATTCCATCGAATTTTACGCTGCTCTGGTTGAAATCAGTTCCCAAAATTTGTACGATTCCATGGGAGCACCGGACTCCGGGGTGTACGCTAGCCGCGTGTTTTTCAATATTGATGAACAAATGTATGTCGGCGGCTGGGTGCGAGCAGAAAACATGATCCGCATCAATATACATTCTACAACCGGAGTTGGCAGTCTGTACACCTTCGAGGATGGCCCCAACAGTCTGGTCGCTGATCGTGGCAGCAGCATTGTTACCTACGCCGATGGCAGTCTGATCGATATTGACACAGCCGGTTCGATCCGAGTCGCAGCGGCCATCGAAGCGAAAGGTATTGCCTCCCGCATCGACATGATCACCGCCACTTCCTTTACCCTGTTGGAAGGCGGCTTGATCGCTGCTCGCGATGACAATGCCGTCATCTTCATTCAGGCCACCGATTTCATGCATGTTGAACCGGGCAGCGCTGTGACGGCAGGTGCTATATTTGAAGATCAAGCTGGTACGCCGGTTGCCATTGCTACGGGCAGTGGCGTTTCAATTACATTGCTCTCGGCCAACGAAATGTGGCTTGCAGGCGCGGTAACGGCGAATGGCCCGATTAACCTGGATATGGGTAGCGCGTATCACGAGCATGGCGATTATTTCGACACCATCCCCGGCAAGCTGCTGGCTGAAACGGCCCCAGAGCAATCCCTGCTCGATAGTCTGGGGAGCGGTGTCTTCTCAGCGGCGCTGAGCGCCCTCTTCCTGGCCAATTCCATTGCCATTGGAGCTACTGTGGCTGTGCAGATGGTCACACCCGGCAAGCGTTGGATTGTCAGCGATGACGCAGGTCGCAAATATATGCTCTACGCTTATGATGCTGAAAACGACGGTACGTTGGAAAGCTTGCAAGTGCAGTCTGCGCATTACCTCATAGGGCAGCGCGGCTTCGGTTTCTTACTTACCGGCACACTGACCTCCCTGGCAGATCATGTGGATGTAGTGATTTCTGTTGAAGACGATTTAATCGTGCGCGGCAATATCAACCTGCTGGGGCA
>CALCSH010000156.1 GCA_937893815.1 uncultured Anaerolineae bacterium
CCATTAACCCGGGCGGCGGCCAGCCAGGTGCGTTCTTTGCCGGGCAACACGGGATCGGAATGTTCAAGTACTGCCATGCCGTGTATGCGGTCGCGATGCTCCAACACATATTGGCGGTAAATCTCGTAGCCTTCGCTGTCGAGCATGCGCTCGACGGTGCCGGAGAGATCGAGATTCAATAATGGAGCCAGGTCGGCTGGATGGAAGATGGCCCTACGCGGCTGAGGGAAATTAATGAAGCCCAAGCGCTCGTAGAAAGATTCGCGAAAAGGGTAAAGCGTGGCAAAGGGGCGATGTTCCTCACGGATGATTTGCATCAATTGCACAAGCAGTTGTTTAATATATCCCTTGCGGCGCGCTTCGGGGTATGTTGCCACTCCGAAGATGCCACCCATGCCAAAATTGACGCCGCGAATCTGCTGGATCATGGGGGTCGCGGCAACGGTAGCGACAGGTAACGCATCCTCATACAGGGCAAGGACGGTAACATCTTCGGCGCGTTTGGCGAAACGCATCTTCCACTCTCCCCTTTCTCGTATGGGGGGTGTGGGGGCGAAAGCATAGGTGGTCGCATTGAAAAGCACCGCCAGCATTTCATCTCCCTGAAGCTTGCGGATGGTGGTTTGGGACATACGATTCTCCTAGGAACGCAAACAGCTCTCACGCCAAGGCGTCAAGTTTTTTCGTTGCTCTTTGGCGTGAGCAAACACTGTAAGCAATTATTGTGCTGCTGGGACTTTAAGCAGAATTCCGACCAGATAGCCAACCAGAGCGCTGACGATACCGATCACGGCCATCTCCAGGCCACTTTTGAACGGGTGTCCGACAGTGGTGCGTGCTTTGTACACGCCAACGACAAATAGCACGATGGCTGAAACCAGCAACGAAAGCCACAGGCTTGTGCTAACCGTATAGAAGGCGAAGGGAGCCAAAGGAATGATCGACCCGACGATCGCCGCGATGCCTACGATCAGCGCTGATCGCAGGGCATCTCTGCGGGTTGTGGGGGTGAGTTGGTGTTCTTCCGCCATCATCACACCCACCCAAACATCTTTATCGGCGGTGATTTTATCAACAATTTGGTCGAGTAAATCGCCTTCGAAACCTTTCTTGCGGTAGATTTCGCGGATTTCCCCACGCTCTACGGCGGGGACCAGACGCACATGACGGTATTCGCGCTCGCGTTCACTCTCGTAATGAGCAGTCTCTGCCAGGGCTGTAGTATAGGCCACAGCAGCCATTGAAACCGATTCAGCAAACGTAGCAGCCAGACCAGCCACCATTACGATCTGCGAATCCAATGTTGCCGCAGCCACTCCGAGTACAATACCGAGCACATTCACCAGGCCATCTTGTCCGCCAAGAATGACATCGGCAAGGCTGGGGCTGGATTTATGCGGGTCACGATGCACATGATAGTGCAGTTGTTCGTGATCGTGTTCTTCAAGATGGTGGTTGGAGATTTCTATTGTCATTGTTTTTACTCACAAAGTAAACGAAGGGCACGAAAAAAAATGAGTGGTTCTTCGTGTCCCTTCGTGGATTCTATTCTCGCAGCAAGCGCATGCCATTGAGGGTGACAATCAGGGATGCGCCCATATCGGCGAAGACCGCCATCCACAGGGTGGCCGCTCCGAAGAAGGCCAACACCAGAAAAACAGCCTTAATCGCCAGCGCAAAGCCAATATTGAAGCGAATCGTGCGCGCCGCTTTGCGCCCCAGGCGAATGGCGACGGGCAATTGCGCCAGGTCATCGGCCATCAGGGCAACATCGGCGGTTTCGAGCGCCTGAGCAGTCCCTGCGCCTCCCATGGCAATACCGAGGCTGGCTGCAGCCAGGGCAGGAGCGTCGTTGATACCGTCGCCAATCATCGCCGCTCCGCCGTATTCGGCTTGCAGCGCCTGAATAGCATCCAGTTTATCTTCCGGTAGTAATCCGGCGCTAATATCATCCACGCCCAGGGCCAGACCGACGGCTCGTGCCACGGCAAGGTTATCGCCGGTGAGCATCACCGTACGCTGGATACCAGCCTCTTTCAGGGCAGCAATGGTCTCGCGGCTATTGTCCCGCGGCGGGTCGCTGACGGCCATAAAACCGAGCAGATGCCCGTTGTCGCTAACCAGCATCACGGTTTGACCGGTGGCTTCGGCGGCGTCGATGCGATTACAAAATTCCAGGTTGGAAGATTGCAGGTTGAAGGTTGGAGATTGGTGATTTTCCCGATCGTTGTCATGAAAAAAACCGTGGCTGCCCACGACGATGCTGTAGCCATTTACGTTGCCGCGAATGCCACGCCCGGGCAGGGATTCGACCTCCTGAGCATCAAGTTCAGGCAGATTGCGATTTTGGGCAGCCAACACCACGGCACGCGCCAGAGGATGCGTGCTGCGGCGCTCGACGGCCGCGGCCAGGGTGAGCATTTCGTTGCAGTGTGAACATTCGGTAGCATCAGGCGCACAACACTCATCGGCACAGACGATTTCAGTCAGTTTGGGGCGACCATGTGTCAATGTACCGGTTTTGTCGAAGGCCATCACCTGAATCTGCCCCAGGGTTTCAAGATATGCGCCACCCTTGACCAACACACCACGCCGCGCCAGTGTGGCGATGCCGCTGACCACAGTTACTGGAGTGGCGATGACCAGCGCACAGGGGCAGGCGATCACAAGCATGGCTAAAGCTCGGTAGAGCCAACCGTGCATTTCAGGCGTATCAAGAAAAGGCTGACCAAAGAAGATTGGTGGTACAGCGGCAATCAGTAGGGCACCGATCACCACGGTTGGCGTATACACACGGGCGAAACGATCCACGAAACGCTGGGCAGGGGTTTTCTGCGCCTGGGCTTTCTCGACGAGATGAATTAGCCGCGCCAGCGTGTTATCGGCGGCAAGATGGGTAATTTCGATTTCCAGCGCACCGCTGCCGTTGATCGTTCCGGCGAAAACTTCATTGCCGATGGCTTTCTCCACAGGCAGGCTTTCGCCCGTGATCGGCGCCTGGTTGACGGCGGAGGCACCTGCCCGCACCAACCCATCCATAGGGATGCGTTGAGCGGGCTTGACCAATATGCGGTCACCAATTTTCAAACCCTCAACCGGAATCACCTGTTCATGCGTGCCACACCACGGACAGGGGCCGCTTTCATAGACCCCACTGCCATC
>CALCSH010000157.1 GCA_937893815.1 uncultured Anaerolineae bacterium
ACCCAACAAGGCATGGGCTCTACCTGCGCCTGTGTGTGGATGATTGGCTCGCGGCTATATACCGCCTCTGTGGGCGATTCGCGCATCTACTTGCTGCGAAATGGCGAAATTCGCCAGATTAGCGTTGACCATACCTGGGTGCAAGAAGCCATCGAATTTGGCATTATCGCCCCCGATCAGGCGCGCGGGCATCCGCAGGCGCATATTATCCGCCGCTACCTCGGGTCAAAGAAAGCCACCGAAGCCGATTTTCGGATAGTGCTGGAAGCCGGGCAAAGTAACGAGCAAGCCATTGCCAACCAGGGCATGCAACTGCAACCGGGCGACGGACTGGTATTGTGCAGCGACGGGCTGACAGATCTGGTAGATGATGATGAAATTCTTGCCGCATTGGAACAGAATTCACTGGAAGATGGGATTCAAAAACTGGTGGATCTAGCCAATAAACGCGGCGGGCACGACAATATCACGATCGTGACGCTCAAAATTCCCAAGGTCGAAAAATCACCCGAGCCGCAGAAAAAGAAACCGCATTCCAAGGCGCTATGGATTGCTGGGATTTTGGCTGCAATTTTAACATTCCTAATTATTGTGGCGTTGGCTTTTTTCGCATGGCGTTTTACCCGCCCCCTGGCGACTCCATCCCCGATCACGCAGGAAACGCTCCCGGCTGTGGTCGAAACCGCCGTTCCCGCTACCCAAACACTGGAACCTGCGCCAACTTTGACCCCCACCGTCCAGAATACGCCCATCCGCCAGACCTACACTCCCTGGCCGACTTCAACACCGTAGGCGAAGGAAGACGGGGCGGGGCATGGTTCGTCCCCTGTCTGTTTTATGGCAGCAGCGCCGAATAGATCTGATTCCCAATCGAGATAAAGGCCTGATGCTTGGGTCCAATCGTGAAAGCACTGGCTGGTTCTGTAAAGGGGATTCCCTGAGGGCGATATTGACGCTGATATACCATCTGCAAGCTGAAATGATAAATGGCGTGTGCATCCCCATCAAATAAATAGATTGAGGGGTCGGGTGGCGGTGCAAATTGAATTTCATCAAATTTGGCACCGGGAAATACCGCCGCGTCTTCATAGCCTTCACGTGAATCATCATAAAACTGCGGGTCGATGACCGTATCTTCACCATAATCGCTGATGACCAGATGCCCATCGTTATACAACAAATACAAACGTCCATCGCTAACCGTCAGATCAATCACATCTTGCATGGAGGAGGGCACCTGATCGCCAAAGAAGAAATACGGCAAATCGCGGTATTCAGTAGCGCCATCATAAATCCAGACCGAACTGGTCAATAGATCAAGTACGTAAAGATCGCCGGAATCCATAGCGAAGGCCATCGGCTTGCCCCAATTGGAACTAGGCGGCAGCATGGAGTAGGAAAGCTGTTTATCGCTTCCCGGAATGCACTGTACCAGATTTCCGTTGCCATCCATGGCAATCAGTGCCGCGCCATTTGGGTAACCCGGCGGCAGAGCCGCGATATCCATAAGCGGACCAACGATCAACGGACCTGGCACGGGGCCACAGGTAAAGTTGGGATCCAAACGATATGTATTGCCCGTAGCTACGGCGCGAAATACCGAGCCAGAAATCCCATCCAGCAAATAGAGTTCATTTTCGCGCGTCGCCACTATCCGCCGAATCTCCACCGTACCCGGCAGACCACCTTCAATCACTGGCTGAAAAATCAAACGCCCCACCAAATCTAACGAATCCAGTGCCATCTCGGCATAATTGCGCAGCGTTTGCGAATCTTCGGTAATGCGATACATTTCGGCATTATCAAGGTATTGTAATGCCGCTTGCCAGGCAATGCGCTGCTCCCCGGCGTGCTCAAACTGTTGTGCTTGCTCTACCGCGCGCTGGGCTTCTACCATGAAATCGTCATAATACCGACCGCGTCCGTTCTGGAAATAAACCACAGCCGCCACGGCCACCACCATCAGCGGAATTGCCACAGCCCCGAAAGCCATTGTCGCTCCGGACATGGATACCATGTTTTCATCAGGCAACATACGTTCGAATAGCGTTTGCGTGGCACGCAGTAATTGTTGCAAGGTTGTCCCCACGGCGCGGCCTACGGCCTGAATACCCGGCGCCCACGATGAATCCCATGCCTTTCGCATTCGCTCGGCACTCGATTCGCGTGGAAGAGCCAATTTCTTGGGCGTAGGCGATGCCTGCGCAACCTTGGTATCAGTTCCAGTTTTGATTGGCGAAACGGATATGCCTGACGATGCAATTCCCGTTCGCGAAGGCTGCCGCGTGCGCGGCGGTGGTATGGGCGACGAACCGAGCGGTCGCGACGCAGTTTCGGGCGCGCGGGAGGTGGGGTCTCGTTTCAGTTGCGATTCATTTGCAAGTGGGGAGGTGAGCGGCTCTGAATTCGCTCGTGGTGTCATCAAGCGCAATTGCCCTTTCCCTGTTTTCACCAGCACCATCGCGGCTTCAATATCCCCTTCGGCGCGGCGCACCAGACGGCGGTATAAATCGCCCACCGCCAAGCCGTGCAAATTCCGCAGCGTGGTTGTGTTCCATGACAGCGGCGGATTCGAAGATAGCAACAACACATCGCCAGAGCGCAACTCCGCCTGGTGAAAATGCAGCGACGGCGTGCGGCTCAACCCCAATCCGCGGCCGGTAGCCACTGGGTCATAGAATTGTTGGGCGCTATCGGTCGTAATCAAATAGGCCTGGGAAGCGCCGCTCTGCAACAAATACAAATGATTATGGCGAATGACACCCAACGCCAATATGCCGGTTGCCTGACGGCCACGGCTAGCAGCATTCATATTGCGTTGGAGCAGCAAATCGTTCAGCGTTTCGGCCACGAAGCGCATTGCCGCAGTCGATGACCCGCTCGCTTTGAAATACAGATCAGCCATCTGGGCCAGCAACGCGTCCAATTCCTTGGACGATAATGGCGCGTTACCTTCCGTAGTCAAATATACAAAAAACCGGTCGGCGGCGCGCCCGCGCGCCGCACGCCGCGGCGCATCCGCAGCATACAACCCCGGAAGTTTGGGTCGGTCTTTGCCAGCTTGCCGCAATAAGGGAAGTAAGAATAAATCGAGTGCAGGTGTCATATTCATGGTAGCGGTTCTTAAGGGTAAAGCCGCATCCATCATTATACTGGTAAAATGATACCCCTTGCCAGTTTTTGGGTAGGGTCTCTGGGAATCCTCGCCCTATACCCCTAAATCTGGGATTTCTCACGGCAGTTCCTAAAGACTCTTTAGGCATCAATCGGAGATATAACCTTACCTCATTATGCAATTACAAATTCTACGTACCCCAACCGAATTTCACGCCCTGGCGTCCGAATGGAATGCCCTGCTCGTCAGGAGTGCCAGCAATCTTCCTTTTCTGCGTCACGAATATCTCACCACCTGGTGGAATACCCTGGGCGGCGGCGAGTGGGCAGATGGAGATCTGTACATCGTACTCGGCCGCGATGAAAATAACACCCTACAAGCTATTGCGCCATTCTTCATCCGTGAAAAAACGATCATGTTGATTGGGAGTTTTGAAATTTCCGACTACCTCGATCTGATCGTCCCAGGCGATAGGCTGGAGCTATTTGTCACAGCTTTGATGGAGCACCTTACCGGGGATTCGGCTCCCGCCTGGGAAGTTCTGGATTTTTACAACCTGATTGAAGGTTCGGCGACTTTGGCTGCGCTGAAGGCTGACGCGGTCCAACGCGGTTTAACCTACACCCAGGAGCGACTGCAACCCGCCCCGCGCATTGCACTGGCCGAAGATTGGGAAGCCTACCTGGAGAGTATCCAGGGCAAACAGCGCCGCGAGATTCGTCGCAAACTGCGCCGCGCCGAAAGCTTTTACGCCCCCATCGATTGGTATATCGTCGAGGATGAAAACCGGCTCGACGCCGAGATAGACGATTTCATTGCCCTGATGGCCTACGACCCCGAAAAAGAGAAATTTCTCACCGAGGTGATGAGTACCCAGATGCGCGCAGCCGTGCATACCGCCTTCCGCGCCGGATGGCTGCAACTGGCTTTTCTGACTGTGGCCGAAGAAAAGGCGGCGGCTTATCTTAACTTCGATTTCGACAACCAGATTTGGGTTTACAACTCAGGGATCAATTTCAAATTCCAGGAACTTTCCCCCGGCTGGGTGCTACTCTCGTATCTGATCCAGTGGGCAATCGAGCGCGGTCGCACTACATTCGATATGATGCGCGGCGACGAAGTTTATAAATATCGCTTCGGCGGAGTAGATCAATTCGTCATGCGCGCCCAGATTCGGAAGTAATTAACCACGAAGACACAAAGGGTACAAAGAAAAACTGGGGCGTTGGGAATCCCCGTGGTAGTTATCCGCATTTGGGGGTTTCTCACGGCAGTTCCCAAAGAGCTGAAAAACTTTGTGTTCTTTGTATCTTCGTGGTGAAAAACTATAACACTTCTTGCAGGTCCAAACCGCGGGCGGTGGCACGATCGCGCATCCAATCGGATTCGCGCGGCGGCGTCGGACGTAGTTCGTCCTCAGGGCGGCGCACCAACACCAGAGCGTCGTCCGGGCAGGTCGGTACACACACCCCACACCCCACACAGCGTAGCTGATTAACTTCTATCACAAAATCTTCCCCCATCGCCAGCGCAGCAAACTGACAATAATCAATACAGGTTTCACAAGCCTGACATATATCAATATCCACCTGGTTGATGAAGGCCGAACGGGCGACCACATTGGCAATTCCCATCTCGGCCATGCCGCGCAGAATGCCGCATGAGCAAGTGCAACAGTTGCAAATATAGTAGAGGCCATCCTGCGTGTTGCTGACCGAATGCACCAGCCCGGCATCGGCAGCATGTTGGAGAGTCTGATGCGCCTCGTCTTGCGTGAGCGCCTTGATGACCAGGTTTCCGTCAAAAGCCCCGGGGCGCTGGCTGAAAATCATACACGTATCTTCAATGGGATGCTCACAGGGGTCGCCGATGAGTTTCTTTTGCGTGCGGCAGATGCAATCCATTACGCCCCAGGCGTTAGCAGCATCCACAATTCCGGCGGCGCTCTCAAAGGGGTAAACTTCCAGATCAACTTTGATGGTCTGGTTGACCGGGATGACACGGTGAACGGCGGGTTGCACTGCTAATACTCGTCCAAAAGCCTGCTGATAGTAATTCTCAAATAAGTGCGCTAGTTCCGCGTTGATTTTCCCAACCTGCATCTCGTAAATTCCCACAACAAAGGGCAGCAAGCCGTACCCCAGGCCACCTTCGGTCTTGCCCGCTTTAATCAAGCCTTTGCGCAGCATTGTTTTGAGCATCGCCTTGCGCTCTTTGGTATCCCCGCCTAAACGAGCGGCTATCTGCTGGGGTGTTTCGAGAGTCAGACGCAACTCCGCTGCCAAGGCGGCTTCTTCGGGTGCGAAAAGATATTCGAGCAGGCGCAACTCCGCGCCATCATCGGTTGGCGGGAAGCCATTGGGCAAAGCATCCAGCCGGGCGGCTAAGTTTTTATAGCTATTTTCGCTCATTTTTTCTCCTCAGAACACTGTATAAAGCGCACGACAATAGTATAGGACTTACGCACTTGTACAAGAGAATGCCCGAAAATAGGGGTGTGGGGGGG
>CALCSH010000158.1 GCA_937893815.1 uncultured Anaerolineae bacterium
TAATGTTGTGCCCAATAATCATCAAAAAACAGTCCAGTTATATGTATCCCTGCCCATGCGGTTATTTTTCGAAGCCCCGTCAAAGCCTGCACCTGCTCTCATCAAACCAGAACCCGTTACCGAAAACGGATTTCGGGACCGATGCTCGACAGAATCGACATCCACATCGAAGTGCCGCGCGTGGACATTGAAAAACTCTCTGACAACAGAAGGGGAGAAGCCTCCGCTGAGATACAGACTTGGGTAGAGGTAGCATGCTACATCCGAAAGAACTTCGAGTGTAAGCCGTCAACGCGATAGATTCGCAGGTTTAGATAACGGGGTGATGACCAATGCGGATATGCGTGTGGCAGAAGTGCGTCAATTCTGCGAACTGGACGAATCGGGACAGAACCTCATTCGCGCGGCGGTGTCTCAGTTGCAACTTTCCGCATTACGATGAGCCAATTGCAGCTTTCGGTATGGCATATCATCGCAACTGCAGATTTAGCGGGAGGTAAGAATATCCGATCTGTACATCTGGTGGATGCCTTATATTATTGCCCGAAGGATATGATAGTGTAGTTTGAAAAATTGTCTAATGGGTAGAAAGGGAATGACAGATACTCCATTGATTGAAGCTAATATAGAAGCATCCTAACATATCTGTATGTTGATTTTATTTTTACTTAGCGCTATAGTATTGTTAGTTCTTTCACATTTTTTTTGAAAAAGGAAAAACTGGTGAAAACCAGTGACGCAAAGCTATGGATTTAAGGCCATTTTTAATGGCTAAGATTGCCAGGCCGCCACCAATAATCGCTTTATATATTTTCATTGACGGCCTGGGTATTAACCAGGTCGTTTTTTTTGCTAGTCATCATCATTTTATGAAAATACAGCAAAGTATGGATAATAAATATACGCGAAGAATTTGGCAGCTATTTATGCCAATTATTTGCGTGTTATTTATGATGCTCTTTTCAATGACGACCATAGTATATGCTGACGGATTAGTTAGTGTTGATCCACAGCAATCAGAAGAAATTGAAGGCCAACCGCTTGAAGAAGCTGAAATTGCAGAGGAAGGTAATCAAGTAGAATCGGATTATGATGATCTGGGTATTGAATCAAATCTGCAAGGAATTGAAGAACCTACAGAAACAAATACTGATAGTGATCAAGACAATATCATATCCGGGGAAACAGAAGTATTGGAAGATAATCCAACAGAAGAAGCAATCAATCATCTGGAAATAGAAGCAGATCCGCAAGCAAGCGAAGAACCTGCAGAATCAAATACTGACAGCGACCAAGACAATATCATATCCGGGGAAACAGAAATACAAATAGAAGATCCAATAGAAATAGAAACCAGTGATCCTGATAGCGAAGCAGATGATGAAGAAGCTTTGGGGATTTTGGTCGTCGAAAATGCATCCAGCTCTGATGGTGATGAGATCGTTGTTGGGACCATCGAGTGCGAAAACCTGGAAACGGATCAATCCATTGATGAGGCCGAATGCGAAGATAACCCAGATGTGGCGCTTCTGAGTGTTGTTAGCGAAACAGAATCCGCGGATGCCTCTCCCCCTTCTGACGAGCAACCAATAATTTCAGATCCTTATTTTTATGTCAGCAAGATCAAATACAGTTTTTTGCCAGAGGGAGGCGATTGCTCGGGCCTCTCCAATTGCCAGGTATCCACAACCCCAATTCAAGATGCGGTCGATGCCGTATCTGGTGGGTTGACCCCGGACGACGGCACTATATATGTAGAAGGTGGCATTTTCAATGAAGATATCCAGATATCCAGTTTGTCTGGATTAACCCTCCAGGGTGCAGCCAATGAATTGCCGACAACTCTTGCTGGCGGGATTAGCATAGTTGATTCCCAGGCGATCGCATTATTTGATTTTACTTATTTAAAGACCATCCTTCTAAATAACGCCACAAATATCACAATAGGCGGGACTGACCAGAACGATCAAATTGATGTAACACTTTCTGGATCAAACCAGGTTGAAGTCCGGGCTGATGCTGGCGATGATGAGATCAAGGTTCATGGCAGTCATGGCAATGTTGATGTGTATGGTGGTGCTGGAAATGATTTTCTGGTAGTCGATTTCATTTTGGATGCCAATCCCGCAGATGCCATGATCTCATTTGATGGCGGAGATGATTTCGATACCCTCGAAGTAACGGGTGGCAGTTTTGACTCAGTTGCTTATCTACCCTATAGCCCCAGCGCCGGAATTATCATGTTGGATGGCGCGCAAGTGGAATATACGAATATTGAGCCAGTAAACGAATTGAGTACGGCAACCAACGCAAGCTTTTCTGGAACGAGCTCGGGTGACACCATTACAATTGCAGATGGCGGCGTAGTCACTGATGCCACCAATTGTCCTACTGGTTGCCAGACAATTGAAATCCAGAGTCCACAATTTGAGAATGTAAAGTTCGCTAATAAGACCAATGTCACAGTAGACGGAAATAGCGGGGATGACACAATAACGCTGAGTTTCACCAAACTTGCGAATGGGCTAGAATCGCTGATTATAAAAGGTGGTGAGCCGGTCGTTAGTTTAACAGAAGATGCCGATAAGATCATCGTATCTGGAACCATCGCCATGGATGGCGGGAAACTGGATCTAACAGCAGAGAATATCACTGTCAACGCAAATGCGATCGTTTCCACTCGCATGGTGGCCACCGGGGTTAGCAATTACGAGAGCGCGGTTTCGACTGGTAACTCGGGAAATATCAAACTGAATGGTAGCAATATCATTATTGGGAATGGGGCAAAATTATTTGCACATGTAGAAAACGGAAGCAATTTCACAGCAGGTGATATCGAATTCGTAGTATATGAAGATGCAGGACTTGATCTGTCATTTTACAATCGTGACGTGAACAGCGTAAGCATCACGATTAATGACAGTGCGGTGCTGCGCGGTGCAAAGGTTGAACTTTCTTCAACAGTAGATCATTCGAGAATATTGCAATACACCGGTGACGATCAAAATGTGGTTCTGAATGAGTTGGCTGGATTTTTTAAAAGCCTTTCATTCTTTGCAGGCGTTGCTTATTCATCGATAGAGTCAACCATTGATATCAAAGCCAATTCCCAAATATTTGCAGATTCATTTAAAGTTGTAGCAGCCGGTATCGGTAATGCGCAGTCAGAGCCATCAGGTTTGGGTATCAGTGTTGCAGTTGCTTATGTGACGAACAGGACGAAAGTTCTTATGGGCGGGCAAGTGACGACCACCGGCGATGCCTATTTTAATGCAGGCGTAGATAACACGGTCATGGCGATTGCAGATACCTTTGGGCTGATGGGGGGTGCGGCAGCGATTGCGATTACTATCCTGGATTCTGAAGCTACAGTCCACATCACTGATGACGCTAATTTACAAATTGGCGGCAACCTGACTGTGCAAGCCAACACAGTTGATCGCACATATAATCTGGCCCGATCCAGCGCTGACGAGGGCGGTATGTTAGGGATTGCGGCGGCAATTGGAGATGAATTAAGTGTTACCAATGCGCTGGTTGATGGCGTAGTATCGGTTGGAAAGGACTTTGCCATCAATGCCCATCAAACCACAAAGGAAGTTGCTCGCCCAATTCTGATCATTCCAAAAGATGAAGGCGGTGTGAATGCCGAAGCGGACGCATCAGTTACAGCTGATGAGACTGCTAAATGGCTGAAGCGAGTACGTATGGGCACTGGCGCTTTGGACGGGACGGAATGGAAACCTAGTCTGCAAGGGAGCAGCGCAGCTGCTGCCGGTGTACTAACTAATTTTATTCAAGGCTCCGTCATAGCAGGGATTCAAAGTAAATTACCAGCCAATAAAGGCACGCCACCTTTCCAGATTGCAGCCGCAGTCGCTGTAGCAGACATCGATAAAAAAACCACAGCTCGTATTGGCGATGGCGCTTCAGATGGCGATGCCAATTCGGGAGTGGTGACAGCGCTAGGTAGCATAACTATTCAGTCGAAGATAGAAAGTCGCCCAAGTCTCTCAGCCATTTCGAATGTTGAAAAGGGCTCCAGCGATGAGGGTGTCCAGGGAACAAAATTTGCAGGCTCGGCAGCAATCACCGTTGGCTTATATACTAATGAAGCAAAAGCCTATATCAACGAGAATGCGCAAGTGGATGCAAAAATGACCATCTTGGTGAATTCTCAAGCTCTAAATGACTTGAGCCTGATAAATCTTGGTAGAAAGATTAAGAAAGACTTAACCAACGTTTTTGATGCAGCGCCTACGTATAAATCAACAGATGGATCAGTAAAGATCTCAGATGAAGATATCGTTATCATCGAAAAAGGACACCCGGATAATAAAGGCATCATTGGAGATTTATACAAATATGTTGGCACCAGCCCGAATTCGATCATTGATCTTCCGCAGGAAGATTTTTCCAATCCAGGTAACTGGAAACATTTAGGCAGCCCCTCATATAATACTGCAACTTCACTTGTTGGCGGTATTTATAGTTTTCTGAATGATGATATCGCTGGCATCTTCTCGGATTCGGTTACGCAAGCTACTGCCAAAGACGGGGAACTGGGGTGCCTGGCGCTGATGCAGGAACCCAGCCTTGCACGGTCAAACGGCGTCTGGAGC
>CALCSH010000159.1 GCA_937893815.1 uncultured Anaerolineae bacterium
CGGGTGGCACAGATACCATGGACTTTACCGCGGTCAGCAACCCGATGACTTTCACGCTGGGCAGCATCACGGCGGTTTATGGCCTCAACAGCGCCACGCACAGCCTGAGTAATATCGAAGTCTTGAACGGCAGCGCGGCTGATGATCAGTTTATCTTTGGGGATGGGATCAACTTCCCCGGCTCGCTCAACGGTTCGGGGGGCGCCAACAGCCTCGATTACAGCAACTACACCACCTCGGTGGCGGTCAACCTGAATAGCAACACAGCTACCGGCACCACCGGCGTGTTCAACTTCATCCACCTGATCGGCGGCCAATCGGATGACAATCTCACCGGCGACAATCAGAACAACCAGATTACCGGCGGCCCCGGCAAGGATGCATTGACCGGTTTGAGTGGTGATGACAGCTACTACTTCGCCGACGGTTTCGGCACAGATACTATTTACGAAGCTGCAGCTGGCGGGGATGACACCCTTGACTTCAGCGCCTTCAATACAGACCTGACCTTCACTTTCGGTTTGACCACGGTGACCGTCAGCGATGATGCTGACGCCAGCAACATCGTCAGCCACACCGGCATTCACATCGAGAATTTCCTGGGTGGGAATAATGTTGTTGCCACCGATACCTTTAAATTGTTGGATGGCGCCACGATCAGCGGCAACATTAACGGTCAGGCCGGGCCAAACGCGCTCGATTTGAGCGATTACACCATCGGACGCGCGGTCATCCTGACTGGTCTGGGCAGCAACCACGGCTTCAAGGGCACCGACAACAGCCTGCCGACTGGCTTCGATGATATCGATCAGATCATTGGCAGCAGTGCTAACGATGACAGCCTGACCGGCATCAACGCCGCCGCGCTGTGGAGTCTGTTGGCGACCAGTGGCAGCTATACCAGCACTAACACGCTGGACTTCGAGAGCTTCGAATCCCTGCTGGGCGGCTCGAATGTAGACACCTTCCGATTGACCGACGGCACCACCTTCCAGGGTAATCTGGACGGCGCACTTGGTGAAGACTTGCTGGATTACAGCGCCTACACCCATAATGTCACCGTCAGCCTGACCAACCTGGGCGCAGTGGATGGCTTCGGCGGCAGCGCAACCGACCTGAGTGGCACCTTCACCAATATCGACTTGCTGACCGGCGGAACGGGAGATGACAGCCTCAATGGCCTCAACCAGAACGCTGTTTGGGAGTTTGACGCCCTCAACCGCTACCTGTATAGCGGCCACGACCTGGTCCATGCCGCAGTCGAAAATCTACTCGGCGGCAGCGCCAATGACCAGTTCGTATTCAAGAACACAGGCAGTCACAGCGGTACGCTGAATGGCGGCGCTGGCGATAACACCCTGGATTACACCAACTATGGCAGCGCCATCATCACCAATCTGGAAGCAGCCACATCCAGCGGCCTGACCGGTACCTTCAGCAACATGCAAAATCTGATCGGCAGCCCTGCGGCGAGCGATACGATCGTGGGCTTTGATGCCGGGTCTATTTTCCACCTGACCGGGTTGGATAGCGGCGATGTTAACAGCGTCTTCGCATTTAGCAGCATTGAACGTCTGGAAGGTGGTGGCCCCGGCACGGATACCCTGGATTACAGCTTGCACGCTGGCCCGATTGATCTGACCATCACCGGCGTTGGCACGCAAGACGGCTTGCAAGGCACGACCACCGATCTGACCGTCGGCTTCGATAACATCAATGCCATCGTGGGCAGCCCGACCAGCAGCGACAAGATCATTGGCAGCGCCAGCGGGCATGTCTTCCATGTCAGCGGCCCGGAGGCTGGCGATATTGACGATATCTTCGCTTTCAGCGCCATGGAGCACCTGGTTGGCGCGGGCGGCACAGATAGCTTAAGTTACGGCAAACACACCGGCCCGGCCACGATTAACCTGAACAGCCTGGGCGTAGCAGACGGCTTCACCGGAACCAGCACTAGCCTGACGGTAGGTTTCGATAATTTCAATATCTTCGAGGGCAGTTCCAATAGCGACGATCAGATCATCGGACGCAGCGCGGGCGGCAGCTATCAAGTGCTGGCAGCGAATGTGGTCACCTACACCAGCGGCGGGCGCACCATCGCCGTAGTTGTGGATGGCCTGAACTGGATCGAGAATCTGGTTGGTAATAGCGGCGTGGACAGCTTTGAGTTCTTGGCAGGCGGCGCTTATAACGGAAACTTGAACGGCGCTGGCGCTGCAGATACGCTCAACTACGCAGCCTTTGTTGCCAATGTTGATGTCGTACTGACCGCCAAGGGCAGCACGGACGGCTTTGGCGGCACGACGACCGGGCTGGGTGGAACCTTCGACAACCTGGACATCCTGATCGCTGGGGCGGGTACAGATAGCCTGACCGGTATGAACGCAGCCGCCACCTGGGAGTTGGATGGCACGGATCGCTACCTGCTGGGCAGCAACGACTTCGAATTCTCAGCCCTCGAAACGCTGAAGGGCAACGCTGGTCAAGATTTATTCCACCTGACGGGCAGCCGCACCTACGCGCTATTGGGTGGCGCTGGCGACGACACCTTCTTCTTAGATAATGGTGCCGTGCTTATTGGCAGCATCGACGGTGGCAGCGATACCGATACGCTTGATCTGAGCAGCTATTCGAGCTCAGTTTGCGTCAACTTGAGCGCTTCAGCCGTTGGCGGCTGTCTGGCAGCCTCCACCTCGGTGGTTAGTGCTGGCGCGGCGGGCACGCTTGCTACGCTGGAAAATATCATTGGCGGCAGCGCAGCAGATGTGTTGATCGGCGACGACAACGCCAACGTCATCACCGGCTCGGCTGGCAGCGACACGCTGATCGGCAACGGCGGCAACGACACTTTCTTGTTCGCGGATGGTTGGGGCGTGGATACGGTCAGCGCCAACGGCGGCCAGGATACGCTCAACTTCAACGCTGTTATCAGTGCCTTTAACCTGGTAGTGGATTTGGCTGGCCTGTCCGTCACGGATGGCGCCAACAATGTTGCCTTTAGCGCCATCGAAGTTGTGCGCGGCGGCCAGGGCGCTGACGATTTTTTGATCGACGGCACCCAGGTTTATGATCTGTACGGCCACGATGGGGGCGATGATTTTATCTTCTCGAATTACGGCGCCTTGAACGGGGTGATTGACGGCGAAGGCGGTCACGATCTGCTCGATTACAGCGGCGACCTTGGCACGCAGTTCACCAACCGCTACTTCACCTTGACCGGACTGGGCACATCCGATGGCTTCAACGGCAGCGAGATCAGTATCAACGCCGGTTTCTATAATATCGACGAAATTATGGGCGGCATCAAACAGGATAGCGTCGAGGGTGTCAATCTGGCGGGCCTCTTCCAAATTCATGCCCCGGCGGGCACTGTCGATTACAGCGCGGGTGGGCATGACCTGCAGTTGAGTGGCGTCGAGGACCTGGTGGGCGGCATTTCGGACGACACCTTCGCCTTCGACGATGGCGCTGCGCTGCCGGGCGTTGCCAACAGCATCGATGGTAAATCTGGCAGCGACACGCTCGATTACAGCGCCTATACCACCAGCGTTTATGTCAACCTGGTGGGCGGTGTAGCGACCGGCGTGACCAACGGCGTCAGCAGTATCGAGAAAGTGATCGGCTCCTTCACGGCGTCCAATGATATCTACGGCGATAACAACGCTAATATTTTTGTGATCACCAGCACCGGCATCAACAATATCTATGGCCGGGGTGGTAACGATAGCTATATCTTCGATACCGACAGCCCATTGGGGACGACGACCATCTTTGAGGACGCGGCCCACAGTGGCAGCGGCATC
>CALCSH010000160.1 GCA_937893815.1 uncultured Anaerolineae bacterium
CTACCAATTGAATTTTGGTGGCAATATGGATTTCTATAATATGCTCGACCGTGATCGCCTGGAATCCAAAAAAATCTCGAAGACCCAGGCTGTCACCAGCCAACTGCCTTATGATATTGGAGAGGAAAATATTCATGTTGGCCCCAGCGACTACGTGCCCTGGCTGACGGACCGCAAGTGGGCTCAAATTCGTATGGAGGGGCGCGCCTTCGGTGATGTTCCGTTGAATCTGGAACTCAAACTGGAAGTATGGGACTCGCCTAATTCTGCTGGTGTAATGATTGACGCACTGCGTTGTGCCAAAATTGCGCTTGATCGCGGTATCTCTGGCCCACTGATTGCGCCGTCTTCTTACTTCATGAAATCACCCCCCAAGCAATTCACCGATGATGTTGCTCATAAGTTGATCGAAGATTTCGCCGCCGGGATAGAGAGCTAAACGATTCTCTGGTTGCGCTCGACGACAACCAAAACAGGGAATTTAGGATGCAAAACCGCCTAAATTCCCTGTTCTTTGTTAAAACGTTTTTCAATGGCCTAGCTTCGCTCTAATGCAGCAACCAATTCCTGGACGCGTATCGGCTTGCTGACGTAATCGTCCATGCCCAATCTGAGATAATTTTCCCGATCTCCCTCAAGGGCGTTTGCTGTCATGGCCACAATTCGGGGGCGCAGCTCCATATATTGCTCTACAATGCGCTGTGTGGCCTCTACGCCATCCATTTCGGGCATTTGTACATCCATCAGGATCACATCATATTTCTGCCGGGCGAGCGCATCCAACACTTCGACACCATTGGCAGCAACATCCGCACGGTAGCCAAGTTTTTCAAGAATTCGCAGAGCAACTTTCTGGTTGATCAAGTTATCTTCAGCGAGGAGAATGCGCAACGGGTGCCGTTCGGCCAGTCCTTTATCATATTCCTGTTTGTCAGAACTCGTTTTTTGTGTGCCGCTTTTCTCTTGGGTTCGACTGCCGAGTACGTTCATGATCGTATCGTGCAGGATGGATGGTTTAATGGGCTTGTTCAAGCGGGCTGAGAATCTCACGTTTGTGGGAACCATCTCCCAGCCCCCCAGGGATGTCAACAATATCAGGGGAAGTTTTTCCTCACTGACATATTTCCGCAATTCAATGGCCAACATCGCCCCGTCCATTTCGGGCATTTGCATATCTAAGATTGCAAAATCAAATTTCTCTCCGCTGCGAATCCACCCAAGCGCTTCGGCTCCACTGGCAGCCGCGCGAGGGTCCAATCCCCAAGTTTTCGTTTGTCGAATCAAAATCAGCCGATTGGTGGCATTATCATCCACAATCAACACTTTGAGACCTTCCATAAGGGGCTGCGCCTGGAATGTATCGGCATGGAAAGATGCCGGAGCCGGTGCACTCATGAGAGTGAAATGGAATATGCTACCTTGTCCTTCCTGGCTCTCGGCCCAGATTTTTCCGCCCATTAACCCAACCAATTGCTTGCTGATTGCCAGCCCAAGACCGGTGCCGCCATATTTGCGCGTGGTGGAGGCATCCACCTGTGAGAAGGACTCAAACAAGCGTCCCATTCGATCTTCAGGGATCCCGATCCCAGTATCCTGAACTTGATAGTGGACTTCTAATTGGGCATCCGGAAGCATCGTACAAGATACACGAACAACTACTTCGCCGCGATCGGTAAACTTAACCGCATTACTGAGCAAATTCACCAGCACCTGACGAACGCGGGTAATATCCCCAATTACGGCTCCCGGCACACTACCTTCCAGCAAATAGGCTATTTCCAGACCTTTTTCAGCCGCTTTTGAGGCCAAAAGATCCAACGCAGATTCAACACTTTCTCGCACAACAAAAGGTTGCCGCTCCAACTCCATCTTACCAGCTTCAATTTTGGAATAGTCAAGAATATCATTGATGATAGTAAGCAGGGAATCGCCACTATTCCGAACTGTGGAGGCGAAATCTTTTTGCTCGATATCCAAAGGGGTATCCAAAAGCAGCCCGGTCATACCGATAATGGCATTCAAAGGCGTGCGGATTTCATGACTCATATTCGCCAGGAATTCGGCCTTGGTACGCGCGGCCGATTCGGCTTCGCGGCGCGCTTTTACTAATTCAGAAATATCATGATAAAGCGCAAGGATTGCGACTTGCTCTCCTTGCACAACCACTGGAACGCCAAAAAATTCGACATCCACCAATTGGCCGTTTCGATTGGCCCGCTGCGCAAATCCATGCACGGAATTGCCATCTTTCACACTGTAGGTATACGCTTCGGCCTGAACAAACTCTGATTCGGGAACAATCAGATCATCCAAATTTCTTTCCAAAGCTTCTTCTTTTTGATAACCATAGAGGGACTCAAAAGCGGCATTGCAATCCAAAATGCAGTGTTGCATATCCAGAATGACTACAGCGATAGGGCTAATTTGCACCAGACTCTCAAAATATTGCTTCTGCAATAAAATTTCTTCTTCGGCTCGTTTTCGCTCGGTGATATCTTGCTTGATGGCAACAAAATTAGAGATTTTGCCCCGGTCATCCGATACGGGAGTGATGGTCACATCTTCATAATATAGCTCACCATTTTTCCGTCGATTGATCATCTCACCTTGCCAAACTTTATCACTTTGAATGGTATTCCATAGTTTTTCATAAAAAGCGTCATCTTGTTTCCCCGATTTCAGTAACCGCGGATTCTGCCCGACAGCTTCCCGATAGGTGAAGCCGGTAACCAACGTAAAAGCAGGATTCACCCACTCGATCGTTCCGAGTTGGTCGGTGATCACAATTGCATTCGCCGCGGCTTGCAATACCGAGGCCTGCAAACGCAGTTGCGTCTCAATCGCATGACGACGAATCATCCCTGCAATTGTTCGAGAAGCTGCTTGAAGAAATTCGACTTCCCTTTCTGTTCGTACATGGCCGATGTTTAAATACAACATCATCACACCCAACAATAAATCTCCATCGAGGATCGGGACAATATAATGTCCGTGAGGGGGAGCTATCTTGCTCGGAGATGCACAACACTCGTCGGTGTTATTTATAAAAGTAATTTCGCGCGTTGCGGCCACTTTGCCGCACAGGCAATGGCCAAACTCAATCCGCCGACACGCAATTAATGCATCCTCGTCAAAACCGCTTTGTACTGCCAGGGTTAACTCTTTAGGATGATGACTATCCACCAAGAAGATTGCTCCTCTTTTCAAGTTGTCTAACCGGGGACTGTAAATCAATAAATCCAACGCTTGGGATAATTGATTTTCAAGAATATCTGATTCCAACGAAATTCGCAGCAATGCGTTAATAATATCTTGCCCGCGATAGGTATCGCGGATCGTTTCTGTGCGTTCCTCAACCGTAATCGAGAGTCGTTCTGCGAACTCATTGAGCCGTTGCTGTCGAACGCCCGCGATCCAAGCCAGTACGCCCAAAAATATCGGTGCACTATCAATAATCCACAATAATGGGTTCGTGCGTTGTTCCATCAACATGGTTGACAAAGAAACGCCCTGATCAGTAAAGGCGGACGCCAACACCGTGGATATCAGAGGAAAAATAAATCCAAATGTGACCCCGAGCAAGGTGTATTTGTGGGTCGTTCTCAATTTATTGATTTGATTCATCATCATGCGTATCATAAATATACCTGTGAATTACCGGTTTATTCGCACTACAAGATAAGTCAGCTTGATTGCGATTCTTGAGGGGGGTTCGGTGCACATCGTTTCAAGGCGTGAATAAGCTCATCGACACGTACCGGTTTGCTGACATAATCATCCATGCCAACGCCTAAATAGCGTTCACGATCCCCATCCAGCGCATGTGCAGTCATCGCAATAATGCGCGGGCGTTCCGATTCAGCATATTTCTGGTAAATGCGCCGCGTGGCTTCTACCCCATCCATTTCGGGCATTTGAATATCCATTAGAACTACATCATATTTTTGCCGCGCCAGGGCCTGAAGCGCTTCGATCCCGTTGCTAGCAATATCGGCCCGATAACCCAGCCGAGCCAGAATCCGTGTAGCCACTTTTTGATTGATTAAGTTATCCTCGGCTAACAAAATATGCAAAGGATGATCGACAGCCATATTGGCGTCAAAATCGTATTTCTTTTTGCTTTCGATGTGCTGGATAGGAATATCGCAATCGGCCCGCCGATTCATAATCTCGGCGATAGCGTTATAAAGCATGGAGGGTTTCACCGGTTTGCTCAAACGAGCGCTGAAGTTGACGTGAGCAGGAATATCTTCCACCCCCCCAAAGGAGGTCAATAGTATCAGCGGGATACTATCTTGAAAGAGTTTTTGAATCTCCTGGGCAAGCATAATGCCATCCATCTCTGGCATTTGCATATCTAAAATGGCAAGATCAAATTTTTCGCCATTTCTAATCCACTCGAGGGCCTCACCACCACTGGCTGCAGCAAATGGTTCCATTCCCCAAGATTTGGATTGCCGAATCAATATCAGGCGATTGGTGGCATTATCATCCACAATCAAGATGCGAGCGTTGTCAATCAGTACAAATTCTTGTCCGCTGGTATTTACAGGATGGGCTGCCTTTTTTGCGCGAATAGTAAAGTGAAAAATGGAGCCTTTGCCTAGTTCACTTTCGACCCACATTTTGCCCCCCATGATCTCGACAAGCTGTTTGCTAATAGCTAATCCCAGCCCCGTTCCACCATAGCGCCGGGTCGTCGATGCATCTACCTGTGTAAATGATTCAAACAGGTGATCAATGCGGTCCGCTGGAATGCCAATTCCCGTATCTTGAACCGAAAAATGTAAACGGTAGACATCCCCTTCTTTGTTATCTACGGCAACGCGGGTAATAATTTCTCCGCTTTCGGTAAACTTAATCGCATTACCCAGCAAATTAACGATAATCTGACGCAAGCGAGTCACATCGCCCACCACAGCACGGGGAACCGCGGTATCGATCAGGTAGGCTATTTCCAGTTTTTTCGCAGAGGCAGTTGAGGCAATTAAATCCAAACTGGTTTCAACCACATCCGAAACACTGAAGGGCTGCTGTTCCAATTCCAGTTTTCCGGCTTCAATCTTCGAAAAATCCAGAATAGCGTTAATAATGCCCAATAACGCATCACCGCTATTGCGAACAGTAGCCGCATATTCAAGCTGCTCAGGATTTAGGGGAGTATCCATCAGCAAGCCAGTCATCCCTATCACGGCATTCAAGGGAGTGCGGATTTCGTGACTCATATTTGCCAAGAATTCTGCCTTGGCTTTGGCTGCTGCTTCGGCTTCTCTTCGGGCAGCGATGAGTGCCGATATATCATGATAGAGGGCCAAAAATGCGACATGTTCATCGGCCACATCAATTGGCATGACAAATAACTCGACATCGACAATCTCACCGCCTTTTCGCATGCGTCGGGTAATTTCGTGAACCGTCTTGCCACTAGTGACCAATTTTGTAAACTGAGACGCTTCACGCAGCTCATCAGGATGAACGATCAAGTCATCCACCTGATGTTGCAATACTTCCGACTTTTCAAAACCGAAGAGATTTTCGAAAGCCGGGTTCGAATCGGCGATTTTACCATTCTCATTGGTAGTAACAATGGCGATCGGACTGGTACGAAAAAGGGTTTCGAAATATTTTTTTTGCCGCGTCATTTCGACTTCAGCGAGAACCTGGTCCGTAATGTTGACTATGGATACTAAGACGCGCTCCAGTGTATCTTCAAACCCTGGGCTGATCTCCCATTTCACATCCACATGAAGTTTGTTACCTTCCAGATCATAGTTAATGCCGCGGTTTTCAAAAACGCGCTCATTATTGGCAATCGCAAGCAGTTCCTGATGAAATACATCGGCAGATTCTTCGCCAAAAATGGCGTCCAGGTTTTGTATCAATTCTTCTTTTCCGCTAACCTTAAAAAGCTCAGAAGTTACACGGTTAACATCTAAAACCTTTACCTGCGCAATGCAATTGGCAACCTCATCAGGATGAGCATTCAGGTAAGTATCAAAATCTGTCACCCCTTTGGCTTTGAGTTCATCAATATATTTTTTTACAGCGCTGAAATCTTCTTCCCATAAAGAAACTGGGGCATCCTCGAATAAGGCCTGATACCGTTCCTTTGCTAGTTGAATTTGGGTTTCAGCATAGAGTCGTTTGTCAACTTCAGCAAGTAATCTTGATCGCAATACTGTGCTTGTGCCACCAACCATCATTCCCACCACGCCGGTCAAGATAGAAAATGCTATTAACCCAACGTCAAACCAGTTATGCCATTCCTGATTTGAAAATCCTGTCATCAGAATTATCAGCGGATATACCCCCAGACCCGCCAGCAGCCCAGGCTTTTCGCCAAAAAGCCATCCGGTAATAATCACGGGGAAAAACATCACTATCGAGGCAAATCGTCCTTGCATATGATAAAGGGGTACAAATGCCACCCCGCAGATTAGCCAAATACCGATGTAGGTGTAGATTTTATTTTTTTCAAGCCAACGATAGAGATATTCCATACGCTTCTTCCTGGTTTGAATCCTGCTTTCAGGTGCGATAGCACACCTGATTACGCCCCTGCCCCTTGGCCCGGTATAGCATCTCATCCGCGCTATTAAATAAATTGTCCAATGTGATTTTCATCCCTAATGGCAAACTGGCGACTCCCAGACTGATTTCAACATGCATCTCGCTATCAAATTCAATTTGATCTTCAACATGAACAGGCAATCTAGCCTGCATCACCTGGAGTCGCAACCGCTCGGCGATTTCCACGGCTATGTTCGAAGTGGTTTCTGGCAGCAAAATAATAAATTCCTCACCACCCCATCGCCCTGCACGATCATAACTGCGCAAATTTTTTGACACCGTTTCCGCAATCATAATCAGGGCGCGATCGCCGACAAGGTGCCCATATTGATCATTGACGAGCTTAAAGTGGTCAATATCCAGAAGAATTATACTCAGAGGGTGTTTTAGCCGTTCCGAACGTTCCAGTTCTGCTTGCGCGTGCGAATAAAAAGCTCTTCGATTCCAGAGGCCAGTTAATTCATCATGCATCGCCAATTCGAACATTCTTTCGTAAGCCCCTTTTAGGCGTTGTTCCAAATCCAAAACTCGCGCGCCAATCCGCAAACGGGCGCGCAACTCTTTTGGATTGAACGGTTTGAGGAGATAGTCATCCGCGCCAGCATCTAGCCCATCTACGAGATTTTCGATTCCCTGGCGACTCGTTAAAATAATGATATAGATATAGCCCGTTAATTCAGTTTCCCGAATCATGCGAGTAAGAGCAATACCATCCATCTCCGGCATTACCCAATCCGTTATTACGAGGCGAATGCTATGCTGCTGCAGGATTTTCCAGGCTTCTACACCATTTTTCGCCTCAATTACATCGTAATCCAGTTGAGAAAGTGTACGTGATAGTAACTTCAGTGATATGGGGTCATCTTCGACGATCAGTACTTCCATTTTCATTTAGGATTCCCAGGCAAATACGATGTGGTTACCACCCACCTGTCCCGCTCGAGAAAGTGCATTTTCAGCTGCATGAATTAAATTATCAAATGTAGTGATTTTTTCTTGCCCGCTTTGAACAAATCCCATACTAGCGCTGAGGGGTATATGCTCCTTGCCGGGCAATAGCAACGGAACGCTATTGACGTTTTTACGAATACGATCGGCCACAACCGAGGCGCCTGCCAGTGATGTTTCGGGGAGTAATAAAATGAACCCCGACTTCCCCCAGCGTCCAATCAAATCATACGAGCGCACGCTAGCCCAAATTTTTAGGGCAACTTGTGCGAGGGCACGATCCAGAGTTTCCCCATCATAAGCGTTCTCTAAAACTTCGGAATTATCTAATGCTAGCAAAGCCAACGCAAACGGCTTATGAGATCGTTTGGAGCGGCCAATTTCTGTAGACAATAGCTCAACGATTGTAGATTGCGTAAACGTACCCGTCACACTATCCCGGATCGGTTCTGGTGGTTTGGTTTTTGCCCGAATGGTAGAAAGTGTCTGAATATACCGGTCAACCACAACCAGCCGGGCAATCAATTCGTCGGGTTCAACTGGTTTGGGGATATATTCATCCACAAATGTAATCCGTTCAGGTTCTTTCGTGGTGATTTCTGCATTTTCGGAAACCAAAGCAAATATATAGATATATCCGCTATCTTCCAGGTGACGAATCTGGTCAAGAAGCCCTGATTTCAACAAATCACAATCGAACACAAAAACCTGTATTTTCTCTTGCTGTATATAATCCCAAGCTTCTTGCTCGTTTGCCGCTGGAAATACATAGTATCCGCTTATGGATAAACGTTTCTCAAAACGGGCTCGATCATAATCTTCACCCAGCAGTGTTAATATTCTCATTCCATGCTCCTTAATGCGAAATTTGGCGCCTAACACCAATTATAACGTCAAACCCTGAAAACCTAAACTTTCTAACTCCTGCCAATATACTTGCAAAACTAGGATTTCTGCCGCTACCGCAATAACAAAAAAAGCAAAGGAACGGACAAGCCATTCACCTGCTTTTTATTGAATTTTTTTGGAGCCTACTTCCTCGCGCCTAACTCCCCTTAAGGACGAGTGCTTTTTCGCCCTCACAGAAAAACGTCCGGAGAAGTATACATGCACAGTCATTTTATTGCATCAGGCCAGCCTCTAACAAACGGTCATGCACATCTATGAAAGAATCGGCTTGATCGTGTTCCAAAACACCGCTGCTAACCAATTCAGCCAGAATGGCTTCCATCACATCCGGACGGTCGCCGCCTTCCATACCGGAAACACCCTGGGAGGTGGTATATCCATCCACTGCAACATGCACGGCATCGAAGTTATCGGCTTCCACCTGAGTAATCACACCCTGCTCCACGGCCGCGGCAAGCATTTCGGCACGTTGCGCTGCTTCCAGGTCCGGATCAAAGCTCGCACCGCCCATACGTCCCTGCGGTATCACCTGACCGCTGCCCAAAGCACGCAGGTAATTAATTACATCCCAGCGAGACTGCTCATCGAGAATATCGCGGTATGGGATCATGCTTGTTTTAAAGGGGATGCCACCTTCCGTGATACGCCAGAACAAGTAAGCATCACTCATCATCTGACTGGTGTGTGCAATTGCAGCCGGAGCGGGATCCAGCGTTACGCCACCGGGACCATCGCCCATGCCGCCATCGCCATGACAAGTGGCGCATTGGGCGGTAAATATTTTCTCACCCCGTGCGAGGGATTCATCATCGGCAGGGATCGGACTAGTCAAACCGGTAAAATTATCGGGGATTGTAGCTTGATGTCGCTCCATCATGCCGCCACCCGGCCCGCGGCCATTTCCCATACCCATACCAGGAGCCACCGATTCTACCTCGGTGTTGCTGCTGTTCCCGATGGCTGTACACGCTGTAAGCGTCACGGCAACCCATAAAATTAAGACCCAAACTTGCTTCATTCTTGATTTGCTCCTCTATTCGGTTGATTTCATATTGTGCGTTACTGCTCAAGCATACGCCTTCGCAGCGAAAATGCCGAATAAAAGGGGTGTGCATGGGGGGGGACCTATCATGCACACCCCTTTTTTTCGGCATCTTTCAGTTTGAGGTTGAGCCGTTGCCAATACAAACCTTAGGGGGTATAACGCCGCAATCGCAGACTATTTGTCACCACAAAAATACTACTAAATGCCATCGCACCGGCTGCCAACATCGGGTTGAGTATACCAGCCGCCGCGGCAGGGATTAGGATGACATTATAGAAAAACGCCCAGAACAAGTTCTGCTGAATTGTTTTCAAAGTGCGACGCGAAAGCGCAATCGCTTTCGGCACGCTGCGCAAATCTCCACTGATCAGGGTAATCGGAGCGGCAGCCATCGCCACATCCGTACCGGTGCCAATTGCAATGCCTACATCAGCTTGGGCCAGTGCGGGTGCATCATTGATACCATCGCCGACCATTGCTACCACCTGCCCCGCGGTGTCACCGACGCCAGCTTGCAATTTTTTAATTTGATCAGCCTTCTCGCCGGGCAAAACTTCGGCAAGCACATCGACACGAGCAATGCCCACTTGTGCCGCAATCGCCTGTGCAGTAGGTTCGTTATCGCCAGTGATCATGGCTACACGCAGGCCCATTTCGTGGAGTTGAGCTATCGCATCTACGGAGCCTTCTTTGAACGTGTCCGCCACCGCGATAATTCCACTGAGACGCCCACCGACAGCGACCAGCATGGCCGTTTTGGCTTCAACTTGCAGACGCTCAATATCTGCTTTCAGGCTGTCGATCGACAGGGCGCGGCTGGCCATCATGCGCGGGTTGCCGATCAGCACTTCGTTGCCATCCACTTGTGCCGAGACGCCGTGTCCAACTTCGGCAAGGAATCCTTCGGGCGCAGAAAGACTCAACCCGCGGTTGCCCGCCTCCGCCCAGATCGCTTCGCCCAGGGGATGCTCAGAACCTTTTTCCACAGAAGCTGCCAGCCGCAAGAGTTCATCTTCATCCAACTGCGCACCCACGGCGATAACAATATCGGTCACGGCGGGCTGACCCTTGGTGATCGTGCCGGTTTTATCAAGCACAATCACTGCCAGACGGCCTGCACGTTCGAGGGCTTCGCCAGATTTTAGCAAAATGCCCATTTCGGCACCTTTACCCGTGCCAACCATGACTGCCGTGGGTGTTGCCAGGCCCATAGCGCAGGGACAGGCAATGACCAATACCGCGACCATATTGATCAGCGCCCGCGTAAATTGTGAGACTTCCAGACCCGGATTGACCGGAATGACGAAGTACCACACCAAAAAAGTTAGCGCGGCAATTGCAATCACCGTGGGAACAAAAATTGCCGACACCTGATCGGCCATTTTTTGGATAGGTGCTTTGCTACCCTGCGCCTCTTCGACCAGACGGATAATCTGAGCCAGAGCCGTTTCTTTACCAACTTTAACAGCTTCAAATTTGAGCAAGCCAAGTTTATTGAGCGTAGCGCCTACAAGTGAATCGCCGGGGCCTTTTTCGACCGGCAAAGACTCGCCAGTAATCATCGATTCGTCTACCGCAGAACGGCCTTCCAACACGACGCCATCCACGGGAATTTTTTCGCCAGGTCGCACAAGTACAATATCGCCAACCTGAACTTCGTCAGCAGGAATTTCAATTTCTGCGCCTTCCCGAATTACTTTGGCCGTTTTAGCGCGCAAGCTCATCAGTTTCTTGATAGCTTCACTGGTGCGCCCCTTGGCGCGCGCTTCAAGATATTTGCCCACTTTGATCAGCGTGATAATTACCGCCGACGTTTCAAAATACACATGACCGGGCAAAACGCCTACCAACACAAACATGGAATAGATATACGCCACGGAGGATCCCATCGCGACGAGTACATCCATATTGGCCGAGCGGTTGCGCAGCGACTTGAACGCTCCGACATAGTATTGCCAGCCGACATAAAATTGCACCGGCGTAGCGAGAACAAACATCAGCCAATTGGCCCAAGATTGGTGCGCCCACATCGGAAGCAGGTTGAAATCTCGCGCCATTGAGAACAAAAATAATGGAAGTGAAAAAATTAACCCCACGGTCAGCAAATGACGCTGTTGATTGATCTCAGCGTCGCGGGCTTTTTGCTCGGCATCTTCCGCATCGCCGCCCAATGCCACCGCTTCAAAACCAGCCATGCGCACAGCATCGCGTAGCTCAGCCTGACTGACGACGGTGGGAATGTATTCAACACGCGCCCGCCCGGCGACGAAGTTCACCTGCGCGGAGATGGTGCCATCCATATCGTGGAGTGCCTTCTCCAGGCGGCGGGCATCGTTATCGTCACTCATGCGCTGGATGACAAAATCGGCTTCACCCGTTGCAACACCATAACCGGCGTGCTGAATGCGCCCCATAAAATCATCGATTCCCACTACCTGGGGATCAAATATGATCGTGGCGCGTTCCGAAGAGAGATTGACGGTCGCCCCTTCTACGCCATCCACCTTTTTTAAATTACGCTCTACTGCGGCCACACAATTGGCGCAGGTCATACCAGTAATTGGGAGAATGATTTGTTTGTTTTCAGACATCGATATTTTCTGTCTCCAGTGCTAAGCATCAAGTGCCAGGCTTGCGTTGCATACCTGGCACTTGATCGCTGAACCTTCGAAATGGATGTACTAATTTGCCGCCGGGTAATTAATCTCAGCCAGCAGCGTCTTAATGGAATCTTCACTAGCGGGCGCATCAAACACGATGGTCGCGGTCTTGCTATCGGCACTCGCATCCACAGTCTGAACGCCAGCCAGATCAGCAACTTCCGTTTTGATGGTATGGACGCAATGTCCACAAGAAATATTGGGGATAGTATAAGTAACGGTGGTCATAGCTTGATCCTTTTGTTAAATAGAGTTGGAGTTGAATAAACGGTTAAACCTTGTTGGCAGCTTCGAAGATTTCAGTGACTTCACGAATAACGCGCTCACGCTCATCAGGATTCTCGCCGCGTACGGCCGAGATCAGGCAGGTATTCAGATGTTCGTCCAAAATCATGGAGCTGATTTTATTCATAGCCGCTTGCACAGCCTGAATTTGGTGGATAACATCAATGCAGTATTTATCGTCTTCGATCATGCGTTGGATTCCGCGTACATGACCTTCAACATTTTTCAAGCGTTTCAGGGCATCTTCGTGTTTTGTCATTGAGTTCTCCTACTACCCCCCCCCAGGGGGGTAGGGACTATAATCATACCCATATTCGTCTGGTTTGTCAAGCCATCGCGAGGCCAAAAGAATTCAGCCCCACCGAATGGAGGGGCTGAATTCTTTTGGCCTCGGTTGGTGATGATTATTGCGCTAAAACGGTATCAAAGGCAGCCCTAAAATCCGCCGCGTCCACTCGACCCAGCCACTGTTCGACAATATTCCCCTGCGGGTCAATCAAAAAATAGTGTGGCTGAACGCGATAGCCCAACTCACGTTTGATGGCATCATTCGCGGTATCGTCAATATCGAGATATGCAAAATTGATCTGGCCATAGTATTCTGCTTCTAGCCCGTGCACGACGGGCGCCATGGATTGGCAGGTTCCTCACCAATAAGCGAAAAATTCAATCAACTGGTATGACCCCGATGCCAGGGCCACTGTTCCAGGGTCACTAGCTTCCAACCCCGCCCTTGGGGTCGGTCGAGGGGCTTCTGCTGCGGCTTCAACGGGTTCAGCCGTCGTTTCAACAGCCGCCTCCATCGCAGAAGGCGCCTCCGTTTCAACAATGGCGCTCTCCGGGACGGCAGAAGCTTCGGCTGCAGGCGATGCGGTGCTACAAGCCGCAAGAAACACGGCGAAAATCGCAAGCCCAGCCAACAGAACGATATGCTTTTGTTTTCTCATAAAATGAACTCCTTTCCAGATTTGAATTGTATGCGTCATCGATACGCACGTCAATAACTCTACAATTAAGAGTAGATAAGGATTTATTCTCTTACCACTCCAAAACCTTGACACGCGCCACTATCCCCCCTACACTACACGGGCGCAATTGCGTTAATAATTGAACAGAGAACTATATGACTCCACTGCAAAAAGACATTTTCACCGCAGAGTGCGCCGAGAACGCGGA
>CALCSH010000161.1 GCA_937893815.1 uncultured Anaerolineae bacterium
CCCCAGTAGTAGTTGGACAAGCGAACTCGCTCTAAGGCTGGTGAGGCGATACCCTCAACATTTGCTTGCCATTGAGTTATTCCCCGGTGCCAATACCGCCCAGGGTTGGGGCAGCACACCCAACGCCCAGGCCTATGCCAATCTCTATCAAGACGTAGATCACGCCCTTCGATCTGAAGGCCACCCAATTACAGTCGTGGCCGTGGGTCTGAATCCGGCCGAGGGGATACCGTCAGCGCTCAATTACCTGCAATCCATCTATGATACCGGTTTCGGTTTAACGATCCCCATTATCAGTCTGCGCACCCCCGCCATCGCTTATCCGCCATCCACATCCCCCAGTGAAGTCGCCGAATACACTCTGCGTTTTTACGAACAGGCTCGCCAGGTGATGTTGAATAACGGACATCAGAATGGATTGATTTGGGTGACGCGCTTCGATTGGCGCTCCGACCAAGTGACGGACGCGCAAAGTCAGGCAAATTGGCTGCAAAATGCGTATATTACGATGCGGCCTCAGTTATATATTGGCATGGCGTCTTTCTATTGCATCAACGAGACGGGGGCTGTGAGCAGCTTGCTCAACAGTGACGGAAGCCCCACTGCGGTCTTCAACGCCTTCGGTGAATTGATTGCATCGGAGCGAGGTTATCACACGGCGAGCAGTTCAGATGGGTAAGGCACAAATGAAAACAATACTCCGCATAATCTCTTTTATCGCAATTTTTCTAATTTCGTTGAATTTCGGCTTTCATGTCGGCGCTAGCGACGCCCCTGCCTCCAACGCTCCGGAAGCGAAAGTAGCGCTTGAACCAACCGCCGAGCTTTCAGACACCGTTCATACATTCGTGGGTGGAAATCAACGAAATATTATGGCAATCGGCATCCATCGGGAGGGGGATAATGATCCCCAACTCGAGGGGATATGGCTTATCGTCTATTTTTCAGATTCGCCCGAGGTTGATCTGATCTCTTTCTTCCCAGCGATTACGGAAGATAAACAATCCATCAATGAAGAATTAGCTTCCAGTTTTTCACTAACCCCAGAGGGTGAACCCAATGATGCATTTTGGAAAGAAATGGAAGCCCGTAATATTCTCTTCCATAATTACGTTGTTTTCGACATGGATGCGCTTTGGGAAATCACCCAAATTATGCAAGTTGATGATGAATATGCCACTGGCTTGCCAACCTGGAAGGATGACTATCAGGCGGCTCTGAGCGGTCAAACCCAGCTATTGGAGCAACTCTGTGGCAGTTTTACGGAGGGTAATTTGATCGATAGTATTTACCCATTTTTAAAAAATCTGGGCAGCCATATGAACACCAATCTCGCAGAATGGCAAATTGAAGCCGATTGGCACTTACTCACCAGTTTTAGCGCAGAAATGAATTGTGTCTTCCCAAACCTGACGACAACCCCCTACTAAACACCGATTTCTACTATTAAAGAGCGGCTATCTCATCTAGCCGCTCTTTTTGATTGAAAGCTACCCGTGGTACACTTGCTGCCATCAAAAAGAGTAAGGAAGTTAGATATTGGCGAACAATCTAGATTTTGATGAAACAACCATCCCTTTACCCACTCACGTTTAAGCCCGTACTCAAAGATTATATTTGGGGCGGGCGCAATCTAGAAAAATGGGGCCGAATATTACCCACACGGGGGGTGATTGCCGAAAGTTGGGAAATCGCCAGCCATAAAGACGGCACCACTGTTGTAGATAACGGCGATCTGGCAGGAAAGCCCCTGTCCCAAATCCAGGCCGAATATGGTGTGGATCTGATTGGACGCAACCATACCTGGGCTTTGGAAAAAGGGAGATTTCCCCTACTGATCAAACTTCTCGATGCCAACCGCCCGCTTTCAGTTCAGGTGCATCCCACTGATGAATACGCTCTCGCCCATGAAGATAATGAACTCGGAAAAACCGAGATGTGGTATGTGCTACATGCAGAGCCGAATGCCAGCATCATCATGGGCGTTAAAGCAGCCACGACACCGCAAAATTTTCGCCGCGCTATCGAAAGCGGACAACTAGAAAAATATCTACACTACCTACCGGTAGAAACTGGCAACCATATTCATGTCCCTGCCGGTTCACTACACGCCATTATGGGCGGCGCGCTGATTGCTGAAATTCAGCAGAATTCCAATACGACCTACCGTGTCTACGACTGGAAGCGCGTCAACACCGAGGGGCAATCGCGCCCGCTGCATATCCGTAAAGCGCTAGATGTGGTCAATTTTTCCCAGGTGGAACCTGGTTTACTCCCTCCAAAGCATATTACTGACAAACAGGGAATTCACTGTTTTGAGTTATGCCGTAACGCCTATTTTGTTACCGAACGCCTCGAAATGGCGGCAGGTACAACTTATCAGGGGAATTGTACAGGGACCACAATGGAAATATGGGGACTGATTGCTGGCAACGCAGTGATTAGCGACCGGGAATATCAGGCCATTCAATTTGTACTGCTCCCCGCCTCGCTAGGAAAATTCACAATCCGTGCGACTTCAACGGCCACGCTGCTGCGCATATATACCGGCTAAAATCGAAATAAGCCTGCTTATTTCAAGTGACTTTCCCTCATCCGCTCCAAACGATCTGTGACATCATTCGCAAATCGTTGAATAAATTCCTGAACGAATATTTTGGGATTTTTTTCAGGTATTTCGATCAGAGGGGTCATATCCATCGCGAAGGAAAGCCCTGTTTGAGTGTCTACCCCATGAGATCGAAAGTATGTGGCGTTCGCCCGCCGACGCGCCAGCGAGGCCAGATCGTAACGTTTGCCACCGCTAATTTGCGAATCGAAAACGCCCAGCAATGCCGATTGAAGATGTTCCCGCTGAGATAGGTCAAAAGCAACCGTATCGCTTTCCACCATCCACTCCAAACCGCGCCATACTTCACAGCCATAGAGTTTCTGAGGCCGCTCGCCCTCCGGCAAACTCCGAATAGCAGCGATTACTCTCAAAGCAACTCCAATGTGAGTGTCGTGTTTGTCCGCCAGATTATGGGTATACACCGCTTGCGGATGCGTCGCTTTCAATATCGCGGCGAGATCCTCCACAGGCGCTAGATTCATGCCGTCGTTGACAACCGCACTGGGGTAATCCAACAGGATTTGAGCAGCATACTCGCCAATCATGGCAGCTTTTCGCTGCTCCTGGTTTCGCACGAGTCGCATTTGATCATCACTGTAGTTTGCATATCGTCCGCTACGGGGTGAGCCGCTACCATCCGTGACAATGACCCCGCTAAACCAACAATCTTCGCGCTGGAAACAAGTCAAAATTGGCTCCGCGGCCATAATTTCGATATCATCCTGGTGCGCGGCAATGCTCAGGTGAGTGGTGCGCGCCAGCGCCTGTTCGATCGGCGCATCATCGGGAATGAAAATTTCCGCAGTTTGCTGTTGAAAACGCATATCTATCTCCTAACACTCCAAAAAGCATGCGACTTAAGAGATCGAAAAAGTCCAACGATTACGGGTGACAAAAAATCAGGCCCGAATGCATTGAACGCGCCACCATTGTAGAGTATTTTAATCTAATCGCCAATTGGCGATAAAAATCTCTCCTTGTGTAATGGTCAACAGTAGCTTGAACATACAATTTCTATGAGGCAGCCAGGAAGGCAGGAAATTTTTCTTCCTGTATTCCTGCATAATTAGCTTCATCCCAAGAACAGTGTTCGAGGTGCTGATGACGACCACATTTTTCTCCGAATAGCGAAATCTGGCACAAAATAATCCCCGCATACGGGTCTTTAGGAACTGCTGTGCAAAACCCCAGATACGGATCTCTGGGAATCCCCGTGGTAGTTTTATCCGCATTTGGGGGTGTTTCTCACGGCAGTTCCCAAAGAGCCCCAGATACTTGTTCGTATTCTCCATAATGGCCGTGGTAAACTAGAAAATACTGAAAAAGGGATGACTCTACTGCAAAAAGCCGATGACGGAGATATCCGCCGGAATATATGGGGGTGGTGGCTTCGCCACCACCCCCATATATTCCGGCG
>CALCSH010000162.1 GCA_937893815.1 uncultured Anaerolineae bacterium
CAGCAAGCGGATTGCAGAAGGAAATTATGATGAGCGTGTGCTGGTGTCTGGAAACCCGGATGCTGCGGATGAATTAGGCCAACTGGCCCTGAGTTTCAATCGCATGGCGGAAAAACTCGCCCAAACCGAGAGCATGCGCCGACAACTGATCGGGGATATTTCGCACGAATTGCGCACCCCTTTGACCGCCATAAAAGGTTCGATGGAAGGACTCATCGATGGTGTGTTGCCCGCCACCCCGGAGAACTTCCAACAAATTCAGGGGGAGGCCGAACGCCTGCAGCGCCTGGTTGCAGACCTTCAAGAGTTGAGCCGGGTCGAGGCGGGTGCAGTTCCTCTGGACCGAAAACCCACAGATATTCCTCGACTGGTAGAGTCCGTCTGCCAACAATTGAGTAATCAATTCGATGATAAGGGCGTGAGCTTGCAAAAGGACCTGCCCCCAGATTTTCCATCTACGCTAGTTGATGAAGATCGAATTTCGCAAGTTCTGATCAATCTGGTTGGTAATGCGCTGCAATATACCCCGGCTGGGGGCGTAGTCAATATCCAATGCTCAGTGTCCAGCGGGGGTGAGCACTCGCATCCCAAACTGGATACAGGTCACTGGTTGCTGGTCACAGTTAAAGATAGCGGCATCGGAATCCCCGCCGAGCATCTCACGCACCTGTTCACCCGGTTCTACCGCGTCGATAAATCGCGCTCGCGCGCTGGAGGCGGCAGCGGCATTGGCCTGACGATTGCCAAACACCTGGTTGAAGCTCACGGAGGGCGCATCTGGATAGAGAGTGAGGGGCCGGGAAAAGGAAGTACATTTCGCTTTGCGTTGCCGGTAAGCATATGACCTTTAGAATCATCATCGTAGAAGACGAAGAACAAACCACGAAAATGGTGCGTTTCTATTTGGAACGGGAGGGTTTCACCGTTATTACAGCCACGGATGGCCCTGCCGGGGAATCGGCCTTTCGTCAGCAGCAGCCCGATCTGGCCATTCTGGATATCATGTTGCCCGGCACGTTCGATGGCCTGGAACTCTGCCGCCGCATCCGTCAGGATGCTACCGTACCGATCATCATGCTCACCGCCCGCGCCGAAGATTCTGATAAAGCCATCGGGCTAAGTATTGGTGCCGACGACTACCTGACCAAACCCTTCAGCCCTACCGAATTGATCGCCCGGGTCAAAGCCCTGCTCCGCCGCGCCTATCATTACAACGAGCCACTCGCGCCCGCCACCCTGGGAGGCCCACGCTTAGGACTGGACCCCAACCGACGTCAGGTAATATTCGACGGGCAAACCCTGGAACTCACCCCTACGGAATTTAATCTATTACAAGTGTTGATGAGCAATCCTGGTTGGGTTTTCACCCGCAGCCATTTGCTGGAAGAAGTGTGGGGTTATAGTGATGAAGCCGGGGAAGATACCGTCACGACCCACGTGAGTAACCTGCGCCAAAAATTAGGCGCTGCGGGTACCCTGCTGATTCGTACATCG
The DNA here is from genome assembly GCA_937893815.1 of uncultured Anaerolineae bacterium. Taxonomy (GTDB): domain Bacteria; phylum Chloroflexota; class Anaerolineae; order Anaerolineales; family UBA11858; genus NIOZ-UU35. The sequence goes on from CALCSH010000162.1 coordinate 1,495, forward strand.
CGTGGTGTAGGCTATGCCTACCAGGAGGACGCGTAATGGCCCGGCGATTGCTACTCAGTTACCTGGCGCTTATTATTGTAACTGTTGCGTTGCTAGCTTTTATCGTTCAGTTGGCAACCACGCAGACATTTACGCGTTACCTAAGCGATCAATCCAACGTACATAGCGAGATGCTGCCGGTGATGCTGACTGGCTTCTATACCGCCAATGGCGCGTGGGATGGCGTCCAGTCCGACATTGACGAGGCCAGCCTGATTATCGGCTCGCCTGTCTCACTGGCCGACGCGCGAGGCCGCATTGTTGCCGCCGCGCAGCCTGACCTGATTGCCCGGCAAGTCGCGGACATCCCCAACCTGGGTCAGGAAATTCCGGTACTGGGCGACAAAGGGACGGCGATTGGGACCGTTTACGTGGGCCGCACCCTGGCTCAGCAGCGTGCCGACGAAACTTTCCTGGCAAGCGTCACGCGTGCCTTGATCGCTGCCGGATTACTGGTGGCGCTGGTTGCTATGGGGGTGGGTGTGTTGCTAGCGCGCTCTATAAGCCGTCCGTTGGACGAAATGAGCCGCGCCGCAGTGCAGATCACTCGCGGCAACTACGCGGTGCGGGTCTCGTCACGGGGGGGAGACGAAGTAACCGCATTAGCCCAGGCTTTTAATCAGATGGCGGCAGGCATCAATAATCTTGAACAACTGCGGCGTGACCTGGTCGCCAACGTCTCCCACGATTTACGTACACCGCTGACTGTAATTCGCGGCTACCTGGAAGGCCTGCGCTCCGGACAGATCGCCGACCGGCGTTCTGCCGAAATGGCCTTCGACGCCATGCACAGCGAGGCGGCGCGCCTACTGAACTTGGTAGATGATTTGAATGAAGTCGCCGCTTTAGAGTCTGGTGTGCTGCCGTTGGAGCGCCGCCCTGTAAACATTGCCGTGTTGGCCGAAAATGCCTTGGGCCGCGCTGCCCAGATAGCAAAAGGCAAAGGCGTCAATCTGATCAATACGGCCGCACCCGACCTACCAATGGTGAACGTAGACCCCAACCGCATTGAGCAGGCGCTCTTCAACTTGTTGGAAAATGCTGTGCGCCATACCCACACTGGGGGATTGGTCAGTGTTCACGCGGAGTGGTTAGTTATCAATGATCAGTCACGCGATGACGAACTGTTTGTCGACCACTGTTTATTGATCACTGTCAAGGACACCGGTGAAGGAATTCCGCCGGAACATCTGCCGCACATCTTCGAGCGCTTCTACCGTGCCAACCGTGCCCGCAGCCAGGCGAATGGGGAAGGCGGCGCTGGATTAGGGTTAGCGATTGTACGCGCCATTGTCGAAGCCCATGGGGGAAAGGTACTTGCCACGAGTGATGGCCTCCAGGGCCGCGGCAGCGCGTTCACCCTGCGTCTGCCATACTAACCTTCCCAGAAGACCCAAAAAAACTTTAGCAAACCTTTAGAATTCCTTGACCTTTTCTCAAGAAGTTTGTGGCATACTTTTTGCTATGAACTTATCTTACCTGTTTACAGAACTCGCATGCCGCTGGGAGCGCTCAATAGCTGGTATTCTCAGCGTGGCCGTAGGCGTAGCCCTCTTCATTAGCCTACAAGCTTACGCCGGAGGCTACCGCCTGGCTGCCCGCGCCCCGCTGGCCGAGGTTGGCGCTGATATAACTGCCCAGCGTCAGGGTGACGTTCCCGAAACTTTCGAGGGTATCGTCTATCCTCACTCGGTCGCGCCCCTGCATCGCGATGAAATCGAAGCCATTGCCGCGCTAGATGGCGTAGAGGGCGTCAGCGAAGCCCTATTCTTCTGGTCCTTTGAAGACGATAGCTTTGTGGCCGGGTTG